>DASPJL010000014.1:0-8524 GCA_035628645.1 Cytophagales bacterium
CTATGGCAAAAACAAGATCATTATTCTGAGCCGATTCCACCAATTTTCTTTGATTAGGCGTCCTAGGTTTAATCACAAAGCCTTTGGCTCCGTACAAAAACACCTCGTCCTGATCGGGAAAGCTGGCTTCCTCTTCCTCATTTCTCAAATAATTTTGCACATTTTCGGTAGTCACTTTTCCAAATTTATGGTAATGATCTAGCAGCGTATGAAGGACTTCATTGATCCTATATATCTCGGGAGTGGCTCCTTTGATCCTGATTTCATTTCCCCGGCTCACAATTTTACTTTCGGGAAATGCAGAGGCAACTTCTTTTATATTTTTATTTTCTACTCCAAGGAAATCTATCAATGATATGTTTTCCAGTGTGATTACTTTTTCTACCAATCTATTATCCGAGTTTTCTATGGTTTTATACTGTTTTATCTAACTTTGTTGCTTAACAAAAGTAACAAATTATTAACGGGTTTCATGGCTTTAATTACTTTTATGTCGGATATGGGACTGCAGGACCACTATGTAGCCAGCGTAAAAGCCAATATTCTCCAAGTCAATCCTTCTGCTCAAATTATTGACATAAGCCATAACATCGAACCGTTTAACCTTGCCCAAGCTGCCTTTCTCCTAAAGGCTACGGTGAAAAATTTCCCTTCTGGTTCTATACACTTGTATACAGTAGATTCAACCGGAAAAATCAATGAAAAGTTCATAGCCGCGGAGCTTGAAGGCCATTTCTTTGTTGGTAACGACAATGGTTTGCTTGGACTCATCAGTGAACGGATTGCAGATAAAATAGTTAAGCTTCCTGATAACGAAACTATTTCATCCTTTCCTGAAAAAAATATACTTTCTAAAGCCGCTGCTGCTTTGTCTATGAATATCCCTCTGGAAACACTTGGAACTCCTTTGTCTGAATACAACAGGAAATTATCTCGCCAAATGAGGGTTACTAAAAACCAGATTTCCGGTCATGTAATCTATGTGGACCATTATGGAAATTTAATTACGAATATAGAAAAAGATGCTTTTCTGAAAATCAAAAAAGACAGGAATTACATGGTGACTTTTGGCAGAGAGTCTTTAGACAAAATTTATATGAGCTATCAGTTTGTTGATGACGGCGATTGTGTGGCTATATTTAATGACTTGAACGTATTGGAGCTGGCAATTAACAAGGGAAATGCAAAAGAACTTCTAGGATTGTCCTATGACAGCCCCGTTTCTATCACTTTTAACCCTGAATTATAATATGATTGTCAGGATTGTAAAGATGACATTTAAGGAAGAAAATATAAATGACTTCATTAAGCTTTTTGAAGAGTCGGGGTCAAAAATAGCGGGAATGAAAGGGTGCAGTCACCTGGAATTAATGAAGGATCCTACCAATACTTCTATATTTTTTACTTATAGCATGTGGGATACTGAAGAAGACTTAAACAACTATCGAAAATCAGAAACATTTAAAAATATATGGGGAAAGTGTAAAAAATATTTTGCAGCTAAAGCTGAAGCATTTTCCATGGAAACCCTTTTGAAGGTTAAATGCTAGTTGAATTTTAAATGATGTATTTCAAATTATCTTGAGAATAAACAACTTCACTAAAATTCCCTTAATTATATTATATTGTAAGTTTTTAATAATATTTAAAGGTCGTCTATAACTTTTTTAAGACTATTATTATAGTTGGAAAAATAGAAAATTCAGGCGATATGAAAAAAATTTACAGGTTAAGCATTTTATTAACAATTGTTTGGGCGCTATTATCAAATAGTTTGGTTGCTCAACAGCTTTCGACCTCTGCACAAAAAAAATTATACACTGCTAATCAGTTATTTTCTCTAAAAAATTATTCAGCGGCATTACCCATTTATCTTGAACTAAAAAAAGATGCTCCAAATAACGCATTGGTTCAATCGAAAATCGGGGCTTGTTATTTTAACAATCTGGAACCTGAAGAAAAGAAAAAAGGGATGCCTTATCTTGAATTTGCAGCCAATAATTATGACGAAACTGTTTCCCCTGACGTCTTTTTAACGCTGGGTCAGATGTACCATCTTACTTATAATTTTGACAAGGCACAGGAAAACTATAAGAAGTTTCAGGATTTAGCGCAGAAACAAAATTATAAGCTGACAGAAGATGAGAAAAGAATAATAGCGACAACTAACTCAGCCAAAAGAATTTATCTGGATAAAACAGAAGTCAACATTAAAAACTTGGGCGACCCGATAAACTCCGCGTATTCTGAATATAGTCCGGTAATCAAAGCGGATGAAGGTATGATTTGTTTTACATCTCACAGACCAAGGGATGAAAAATCCAAAGATCTGTATGAAGATATTTATATAACTGAAAAACTTAATGGCTTGTGGACTTTACCAAAAAGAATTCCATTTAATACCAGCTTCAATGTTGGCTCAGCAGGTTTATCTCCGGATGGCCAAAAAATGCTGTTATTTATCGGAGGAGTTAATAATACAGGAGATATCTATACTTCAAGCCTTGAAGGAACCCAATGGTCAAATCCTGCCAGGATTCCAGGAAGCATTAATTCTAATCACCTGGAAACAAGCGCCAGTACTACATCAGACGAGTCTGTCCTATATTTTGCAAGTAACAGACCCGGAGGATTCGGAGGATTGGACATCTATAAGATGGAAAAACTTGAGAATGGACAATGGGGTAAAGCCGTAAACCTTGGACCTAAGATCAATACAAAGTTCAATGAAGATGCACCTTTTATCCATCCAGATAAAAGAACATTATTCTTTACTTCTGACGGCCATCTTGGAATGGGCGGAAAAGACATTTATAAATCCGTATTGGCTGGAAAAGACTGGACAACGCCCACAAACATGGGCTTCCCTATAAATACTACTTACAATGACAATTACTTTGTGTTATCTGCTGAAGGAAAAACCGGATACATATCTTCCGACAGAGAAGGCGGACGCGGAGGCCAGGACATTTATGTGGTAGATATGCCTGAAGGAACAACGGGAATACCGTTAACATTAATAAAGGGAAGGATATTGGCAGGAGATTCTTTAAAGCCGGTTTCCACGGAAATATATGTGGTAGATAAAGAAACCAATAAAAAGATCAATTATGTATATAATCCTAATACGACTACTGGTAACTACCTTATCATTTTCCCTCCGGGAAAGAATTACGACATGATAATCGAATCAGAAGGTTATCTGCCCTATACCATCAATATTCACGTTCCAAATCAGGATTATTTCTACGAGCTGTTTCAACAAATTCATTTAAGGCCGATCAAACAATTTGATGAGATTGTAGGTCAGGAGGTTATTGTAAAAAATGCTTTCTTTGACAGTCAGACGGAGGCTGCTGCGGTAAGTGCGCGACAAGCCAATGAAGCTATGCTGGTAAAAGACAGTGTGGATTTATTTGAAATGATGGACGCCATTATTGCTTCTTCGGATACTGCAGCTTTTGAATACCTGCTGGATCTGATGTACAATACGCATCCGATAGACGAAATCAACTTTGACGCCGTGGAAAATAACAAAATTGAAGGCGCAGAAGCTACATTTTATTATGAGGAAAACCCTATAAACAGCCTGGAAGTAAAAAAGGTGGGAGAAGAAGTTTTCTATACCCTGCCTACGCTTTACACCTTTAAAAATGATGCGCACAAGAATAAAAAGGTAGAAAAAGTTACCGAAAAGATTGACGAGTCTATCTTAAACAAAATGGTTAAAGTTTATTTTGACACGGATAAATCAATCTTAAAACAAGAATATTTCACTTCCCTTGATAAAATGATTGAAGACATGCAAAAATTCAAATCGTTGCAAATTGAGATTTCAGGGTATGCTGATGCAGACGGAGACGCAGCTTATAACCTTAATCTCTCCAACAACAGGGCAAAAGAGGTACTTGCCTATTTCAACAAGAGGGGAGTTTCAAGAAGAAGAATCATTGCAAAAGGATATGGCTCTACGGAATCCACGTCCAATGTTGCGGCTACAAATAACAAGCAGGAAAACAGACGGGTAGAAATAAGGTTGGTAAGCCATAACTAAATATATTTCTCCATCTGTACAAAAAACACTTTGGTGATCCAAGGTGTTTTTTTTTTGCTAAACCCAAAAATAATATTCAGTAATGTCAGCATTTGCTTAATTTCAAGACTAAAAAGAACTATGCGAAAAGTCATTCTAAACCTTGCAGTAAGCCTTGATGGATTTATAGAAGGACCAAATGGAGAGTTTGACTGGTGTTATGCAGATCAGGATTATGGTATGGAGGATTTCATGAAAAGAATTGACACTATATTCTTTGGGAGAAAAAGTTATGAGGTAATGCTAAAATTTGAGGCCCTTCCTTATCCGGATAAAATGAAATACATCTTTTCAAATTCTTTTAAAACTGAAGCTCCTTTATTGAAAGTACTTTCAGGAAATGTAGTGGAAGAAGTGAGAATATTAAAACAACAACCTGGAAAAGACATCTGGCTTTTCGGTGGCGCTGAGCTTATCACCACTTTTGTAAATAATGATCTGATTGATGAGCTTCAACTTTCTGTTCATCCTTTATTATTGGGAAAAGGGAAACTGTTGTTTTCAGGAATTAACAATAGAATTCAGCTAAGTTTAACAGGTGTGAAACCTTATGATAGCGGGCTGGTGCAGATGTTTTATGAGTTGGGGAAACAAAGTGGCCATTGAAACATTATGCTATTCCGTGGTTTTTATCAGCTTCTCAATTTCAATTTTCAGCAATGGTACATGTTTAATCAATATTGCCCATACATTTTCATCAGAAATATTGTCATATGCATGGATAATTTGATTTCTCATACCTATAATTCTTCTGGCATTTTCAATTGGGAACTCAGGATCTATTCTAATTATCCTATTCACGGCTTCACCAATAATTTCCAAATCCCTTTCCACTGCCCTCTTTAAAAGAATATTTGATTTATATTGTAAAAAATCCTTAGGGTATTCCTTAAAGTAATTTTCTATCTCTATAATCGCTCCTTGAATATCATACAGCCACTTCAGAATCCGCTCGTTCATAAACAATTATTTTAGTTTGGTCAATTGACTGTTTAAGAATAGGGTTTTTAACAGTTTGTACCTCAACCAAATCTATTTCTCTTTGAAATAACTTTTCTAAAGATTCTTTAAAATCCATATAGTTGTCAAAATAATCTGGTAATTCTACATTACCGAATTTTACCAAAAAATCAATGTCACTATCTTGATTAAATAAATTTGTCAAGGCAGAACCAAAAACATACAATTCCTTCACTTTATGCTTATCGCACAAAGAATTTAATTCTTGCTTATGTTTTTTGATCAATTTCATTCCTGAATGTGTTTAATTTTAAACAGTAATCATTGGATAAACTCCAATTAACGCTTTTGTCTTTACAAATAAAAGCTTTTTATAAGCGAAATTTCGACAAGTAATCTAAAAACTGAACTAAATTCCATCTTCTCAAAGTTCTAATTCTACCAAGGAGTTAATATTTTAGTAAAAAACAAAAATAAAAGATGGATAACCTTAAAATTTCTACGGCTCAATTTGAAAACAAAAGCGGAGATAAAGAATACAATCTTGATATTATACGAAAACTAACGGCTAAAGCTAAGGACCAAGGCGCACAAGTTGTTGCATTCCATGAATGTTCCATCACGGGCTATACATTTGCACGTCATTTGAATAAAGAGCAAATGCTGGAAATTGCAGAATTTATACCTGAAGGAAAAAGCATTTCAAAACTAACTGAAATAGCCCGTGAAAATAAGATGGTCGTGCTTGCTGGGTTATTTGAAAAAGACAAAGAAGATAAATTATACAAAGCTTATGTATGTGTAGGAGAAAATGGATTAATTGCCAAATACAGAAAGCTTCACCCCTTTATTAATCCTCATCTGACTCCCGGAGACAAATATGTGGTGTTTAATCTTTTTGGTTGGAAATGTGGAATTCTCATTTGCTATGACAATAACATTATAGAAAATGTAAGGGCGACAAGTCTGTTAGGTGCAGATATAATTTTCATGCCCCATGTGACTATGTGTACGCCATCTACAAGACCCGGCGCAGGATTTGTTGATCCTACATTGTGGTATAACCGGGAAAAAGACCCCACTTCCCTTAGGTTGGAATTTGACGGAATGAAGGGCAGGAATTGGCTAATGAAATGGTTACCGGCAAGAGCTTATGACAATGGAATTTATGCTATTTTTTCAAACCCAATCGGCATGGATGATGATCAGTTAAAAAATGGTTGTTCAATGATCCTTGATCCTTTTGGAGATGTTATTGCTGAATGCAGAAACCTTGGAGATGAAGTGACCACAGCTTTGATAACCAGAGAAAAAATTGAAAAATCAGGAGGCTACAGGTATCGAAAAGCAAGAAGGCCAGATCTATATGGAGAAGTAATCGCAAAACCCCACAAATCCGAACAAAAGGTAGTTTGGCTAAATCAAGCGGACAAGTAGTTAATTAATTATTTCTCTCTTTAACTTTTAGAGGGGCTAAACTCTCCAAAAATCGAACGCTCCGTAGCAGCTCCCTGTTAATTCAGAAGAAAAAGGGAAAAACTAAATTAACTTGCGCAACTCCTTTAAAAGCAAAAAAGCAGGACATTACTGCCCTACTTTTTGATTTCAGAATTATTAACTAAACAATTAAAATTATTACCTTTTTATAAATTTCCTGACTATTTCCTTATTGTTTTTCAAAACAATAATGGTATATATTCCTGAATTTAAAGAAGAGACATTCAGTTGAGCATTTTTCAAAGATCCTTTAAATACTTGTTTACCCATAGAGTTAATTATAGCAACATCACTTCCTTCTAAATCCAGATCTGATTGAATAATTAAGTCGTTTTCAACAGGATTCGGATAAAGTTCTACTTCACTTGAAGCAGATGCAGGTTCTCCAAATCTTGCACCGGATCCGCTTCCATATACTTCCAGCTCCCAAATAGAATATCCCCAAACTGTTCCTCTTGCAGTTCCATATATCCTGATGTATCGTCCTGAACCTGACAATCCTGTGTGATCATTAACAGTGGCTGTATTTCCAGTAACGTTCTTTAAAGTTGTCCAGGAAGAGGTGTTGTTGCTTATTTGAACAAGATAATCCTTTCCCAGGGCTGTTTCCCATGTTACTTTTACCCTGTTTACAGAATACGTAGCTCCTAAATCCACATAAATCCATTGTGGATCAGCAGCAGCGCTTGACCAGCGGGTTCCTGCGTCTCCATCAACAGCGGAAGTGCCTGGTGTTCCTGCATTTTCAGTAGAAGAAATGGTAACGGGTTTTTCCAAAGCCAGATTACCTGATACACTTTGAGAAGTAAATTGAATCCAGTTGAGATTAAAGCCAGAGGCCGAAGCATATATTCTTAAAGTTTGAACGCCGGCAGTAAGACTTATAGTAGCAGTCAAAGTAGTCCAGTTTTGCCAACCGCCTGTTGCAGCTATATTTACCGTACTTAAAACATTGGCACCTGAACGTAGTTGGACCTGTCCTCCCCCTGGAGCGCTTGCTACCCGGAAGTCCACTGCATAAGATCCCGCTGAGGCAACATTGACATTATAATCTATCCAGTCGCCAGTATCTATCCAGCCTACATTCTCACCTCCTCCTGCATCTGAAGTATTTTCTGTTTGTACACCTGACATTGCATCCCAGTTTTCAGCTTGAATGGTTCCGGGAATTGCTTTTGCTGACGATGTTCCTACGGAAACATCTACTATGTCGGAACTAGTTGTCAATCCTCCATTGTCTGTCGCCCTCGCAGTAATTGAATAAGACCCTTGAGCTACATTTGACCAGGTATAACTGTATGGACTTGCATTATCTGTTCCGAGGAGGGTATTTCCATTGTAGAAAGCAACCGAGGAGATAGAACCATCAGCATCAGATGCGGCTGCATTGATTGTAATATTGGCGGGAGCAGTATAACTAGCTCCATCAGTAGGCGCGGTAATACTAACTGTAGGGGCAATATTTCCTGAATTTGCAAATTCCAGCCAATTTATGTTCCATCCTCCTGTAGTAGCATAAACCCTTAATGTTTGAGTGCCTGCTGTTAAATTTACGGTAGCATTAACCGTTGTCCAGTTTTGCCATCCGCCTGTACCGGCAACATTCACTGTTGCTAAACTGGTATTCCCGGAGCGCAATTGTAACTGTCCCCCGCTGCCTGCACTTGCAACCCTCACCCCTACAGTGTAAGCTCCTGCAGATGCTACATTCACATTGTAATCCATCCAGTCACCCGCGTCAATCCAACCGACATTTTCACCTCCGCCTGTATCTGAGGTATTTTCCTTCTGTACACCGCTCATCGCAACATAACTTTCAGCCTGAATAGTACCAGGAATAGCCTGAGAAGGATTTGAACTTACAGTCACACTTACAGCCGTGGAGGTTGTAGTCGCATTCAGGTTATCTGTTGCTCTGGCGGTTAAGGAATAAGTTCCCGCTGCTACATTTGTCCAGCTGAAGCTATACGGACT
>DASPJL010000015.1:0-42350 GCA_035628645.1 Cytophagales bacterium
TTTTCTTACCTGCTCATTATAATCCTTAAGATAAGAGTTCGGGAGCAGGGGCGCCAGCTGGCCGCGACTTATCCTCTGGCAGAGGTATATATTCTGCATTGTCATTTGGAGGCAATTGAATTCGTCCTGCCTGCCAGTCAGCCTTGGCCTGTTCAATTCGCTCACGACGGGAAGAAACAAAATTCCACCAGATGTACCTTTCCCCCAGCGGCTCCCCTCCCAGTATCATCAAAGTGGTATGTTCTCGGGCTATCAACAAGGGATCTACCCCTTTGGTGAAAACAAGCAACTGACCAACTGTGTATAATCTGCCATTCACCTCAAGACTGCCTTTGGCTACATAAATACCACGTTCGGAATAACCCTGGGGTAAATCAAAACGAGTCCCGGCTTCCAACACCACATGCAAATAAAACAAAGGCGAATGTGTCTTAACGTTATTTTTTAAACCGTAAGCTTCTCCGGCAATAAGTCTCAGCCAAACGCCGGATTGAGTAAAAACCGGTAACTGATTCGGTTGATAATTATCAAAAGAGGGGTTATTTTCCTCATCTGCTTCGGGAAGCGCCACCCAGGTTTGAATCATTTCCAATGCTCCACCTGCAAGGGCAGACGGATCTTCAAATCGTTCCGAATGTGCTATTCCGCTGCCTGCTGTCATCCAGTTTACTTCTCCGGGACGAATAATCTGTTCCACGCCAAGGCTATCCCTATGGGTAACCTGGCCACCAAACAAATAGCTGACAGTCGACAACCCAATATGGGGGTGTGGCAATACATCCAGATTGGCAAGTTGTTGAGGAGGAGCTTCAAGGGGGCCGGCGTGATCCATAAAAATAAAGGGACCTACCATCCGCCGTAATCGAAAGGGCAGAATTCTTCGTACTTCTAATCCGTTTCCAATAGAAGCTTTCCGGGCTTGAATGATGATGTCGAGCATAGATAAGGAAGTTAATTAATTAGTTTTAAAATTAATTAATCAAGGGTTAGATATTAAGGGAAAGTTCACAGAAAATATCTTTTAATTTTCTTTCTGCAAAAGTCTTAAGAGAACTCAAATTTTAACAAACCTTATCCTTAATCATTAAGTAAACCCTAATAAGGATATTTTATGTTTAACTTAAAGAAACATCGTTATGAAAAACGTCGGAGGTAACTACACTGCGGACAACACTACAGGAAAAAATCATGAAGGAAGTCAGGTAAATACTCCTTTAAGGCGATTAACCGCGACATCCATAATTGGCAATACCGTAAAAAACGAAGAGGGGGAAGAATTGGGAAAGGTAGAAGATTTAATGATAAACCTGAACTTAGGATGTATAGAATATGCCATTTTGGAGTTTGGCGCTCATTTGAATATGGGCGGAAAATTATTTGCCATACCTTATAACGAACTTTTACCCGATACGACGAGAGAAATTTTTATACTGAACAGAGGCAAAGAATATCTTAAGAAAGCGCCGGGATTTAATAAAGATCATTGGCCTGACACCAATGACCATAATAATTATTATTCAAATGCAAGCGTTTATTGGGAAAGCCCGGTTTGGAATGAACCTACACCTATTGCCGCCCCTGCTCCAGGTTCTCCTTTATCTGCATATTATTAAGCGCATAAAAAAATAACCACTGAGGACACAGAGATTCACGAAGGGCACGAGGATGTTGAAAAGTGACTCTCCGTCTTGCTGAATGCATCTTAAGCAATGGTAGAAAATGAATTGAAAGGCTTAAAATAAGCCCGGAAAGACTTTTTGGACACCTTCATGTTCTCTGTATATTTTTCGTGTCCCCTGTGGTTAAAAACGATTTGGCTATCACTAAATAACAAACAATCGCGAATAAAAACCACTGTTTCGTAGCACAAATAGCATCTCCCCCGAATAGTATTTCAAAGATTAACAACCTAGAATTTCTATTCGGCGAAATGATAAAAAAAACATTTTTAATTTTATTCTTACTAATTAAGCCAAAACACACTTTGCCAAACAACTACCCTCGTGGGTATAATTATTAATCAGTTAGACAACAAGCCTATCCCTTACGTGAATATTGGTATTCGGAATAAGAATTTCGGAGCCGTATCAGATGAAAAGGGAAACTTTCGTTTACAATTTAATACTAACCAACTTGCCGACACACTCACATTTTCCTGCGTTGGATATCAGGAAGAGTCATTCCCAATTAAGGGTATTCTGTCAAAGGAGAAGATTGTTTTTGCTATGAAAGAAAAAGTCACGGAATTACCGGAAGTGATCGTGAGCTCAAAAAAACCCAAAATCCGCAAAATTGGTATTAAATCCCACAATCCATTCTTACAAGGCATAGCACAAAGTCGGGACATTAATGATATTGTAGAAATAGGAAGACTTATTCCTATCGAAAACCCTAATACTAAAATAACATCCGCCCATTTGTTCCTTCATTATGTATCCGTAGATACTGCTGTTTTCAGGATAAATTTTTATCGTTTCCAAAGCGAAGAACCAGGCTCAAGAATGGTTGAAAAAAGCATTATTGTCAGGCTTCCGGTATCCAAAGGATGGCATGTGATGGACCTGGACAAATACAATATTTATATGCAGGAAGATTTTTTCATAGGAATTGAATTTTTACCCAATAAATCCAACAACAACCGTAACAATTCCTTTATGTATGGAGCAAAACTGGGTGGTCTTAATGGATTCAGCCGTAATAGCAGCTTGGGAAAATGGGAAAAAGCAAGAGGCGCAGCCCATTCATTATATGTAACCGTGAGGCAGTAGAATTTTAATGTGCTCTCGAAAAAGAACCGGAATAAGTAGTGACATTAAACGAAATTTGAACTTTATCTATTCAATTTGATAGTGCAATCCTTGTTCAAAGCCCATCGATTGAATAAGAAAATTCTTCTAGGAATATTAAAAACCTTTAACAATTTTTGTTCTTCATTTTTTATGTATGAAGAACAAAATAAAACTCCTAACAACCTTTATATTGGTTGTTTACTCCTATTATTCATACGGCCAATCAGACAGTACATACCATGATTTAGGGAGATTAAAACTGAGAAAAGAATTCACCCAATCCATCTCTATTCAAGGCGCCGACCTGGATAAGTTTGCTTTTACCAATCTTTCCGATGCTATTAATGCATGGCTTTATGGGACCTTAAGCAATGACGAATCATTGGTTTATGTTATTGACGGAATTCTGGTCAATGATGTAAATGCTTATAGTATTCAAGATATTGAAGACATTACTTTGGTCCAAAATGCATTGATTCAATTAAATGGCGTCAAAGATGAACAACATTTGGTTCTAATAAATACTAAAAAATCTATAACTGAGGGATTACATATTACAGGAGGAGCACAGGTCAGTTATGTAACTAAAACTGAAATTACACCAATAAACTCAGATGATTCAAAGTCAGCAGACGGTCTTTTTCACCAATACTTCCTTTCAGCCAAAAAAAGAAAGAACGGGCTAAATGCTGGGGTAACGGCAAGTTATCTAAGAGATATTTATCCTGTGACAAATAATACTATTAAACCATATAGTATGGGCCGTGTCCGATTAAATGGGTATTTGGAAAAGTATTTGACAAAAAATACAAGTCTAAAGTATAATTTAAATTTTACCCCCCAAAAGCTCGGCTATCAAACTAAACCAATTTGGATGGAAGATGCAGAGCGTGAAGAATTTCGAAACCGTCAAAGATTACTTTCTACTGGAATAGCTTTGAAAACTCTTGCTTCTAATGGTTTAATGCATATTATTAGTTTTACCTATAGTTCTTTGCGCGGTAATTCAAAATTAGCCTCGTATCTAAATTCTGGCTTTGACTCTCAAATTGAGCCCTTTACTTCTACATCCACCAATAAATCCTATGATTTTCTTTTAAAAGATGATGTACATTATGAAAGAAGATTGGGCCAGTTCGGTATTCGGCCCGCTTTAAATTTAACTTTTAGATATGGAAGACTTTTTGAAACAATGGAGAATAAAATTGGCAATGATGATCTTTTACTGATGAATTCTGCATACTCCTTAGATTACAAATCATTATTACTTACTCCTTCTGTTAATTTTCATTTTAGAAATGCCCTAAATTTACAAGGAGGTCTCCTCCTTAACTTTTCCTATGTGTCCTATTTAAAAGAAAACCACAATAAAATAATTAATCCTTTTGTTTCAGCCACAGCAGACATAGTAAAATTAGTAGCTGCAGAATCTAATACTGGCTTTAAACTTTTCTCCTCTTTTGCTTTATCTGATATTTCCCTTGATCACACAAACAGTTTGACGGACCTAAATAATTCAATTCCAACTAATTTTAATAATGATGCTCTATTTTCAAAATATCTAAATTCCAACTTCGCAAATAAAGTTTTCCAGATTGGAGGTTCCGTTTCATTTGATAGTGACAAATTCATCTTTACTTATAATTACGACAATCGAAATTATTCCGCACCCGTTCTCATTAATAAACCGAACACCAATGGTTTTGAGCAAATTACTGCTTTTTATGATGGTTACTCCCAAACCCATCGTGCATCAATAAATGTTAGCATTTTTAAAAAGCCCTCTTATAGATGGTACTCAGGACTTTCCTATGCAAGAAGAAAGTTGACTTTGGAGGACCTTCCAAAGCAGGTTAATACGTATTTTGAAGTCAAACCATGGCATGGAGGATGGGTAAACAGGGTACAATACAAAAATCTCGGATTCGGATTTGATATACTTTACAGACTGAAAGAAGAAAAGGGATCCTATATAAATGAAAATGGAACTCCAGGATATACAGTTCGTGAATTTAATACTATCACCCTGCAAAATATTTACCTGAGCTACGGCTTTAAAATTCTAAAACTAAAAGTACTTGAGGTTTATGCTAATTCAAGAAATCTTGCCCTTTCAAAGGATACTTCATTGACAGACAACAGGAGATATATGGGTGTAGGTTTTAAAATAGATATTTAAAACGTTGCAAATGCCTAACAAGTAGATCAATGATACTATACCAATGTTCAATAGTGCAATCATTGTCCAAAGCCCAATGATTGCAACTTATTTTTGATTTTTCTCCAATCTATCCAACCATCTCTTTTTCAAATTCCTCTTTTAGTTTTTCAAGATCAAACTTTTTCATCTGAAGAAATGCCTTTGTCACACGCTGGGCTTTTTCTGCATCGGGTTGAGTCAACATTTCTGAAAGCTGCACAGGAACCACCTGCCACGATACGCCAAATTTATCCTTCAGCCAGCCACATGGACCTTCTTCCCCGTCCTTTGTCAGCCTCTCCCAGTAGTAATCTATTTCTTCCTGGGAAGTGCAATTGATAATTAATGACATCGCTTCGTTAAATTTAAACTGTGGACCACCGTTGAGCGCACAAAACTCTTGTCCATCCAATTTAAAATTTACTGTCATAGCAGTGCCGGGTTGTTGCCCGTGAAATTCGAAACCTTCTTTTCCATATCGGCTGATTTTACCGATTTTAGAATTCTTAAAAATGGAAGCGTAAAAATTTGCAGCTTCTTCTGCCTGATTGTTAAACCACAAACAGTTGGTAATTCTTTGATTAATCGTAGCCATGTTTCTTTATTTTTTATAATATAAAATTACGGGCATTACCTGTAAAAGGAAGTGTGTAAAAACGACAAAACAAGGGGCTGTTTGCGTCAATGAGGAAAACAATATTGAGCCAGGAATCTTTAGAAACAAAAAATCATTCAACTTTTGTTTTCAATCGTAATAACAATCATAACCTTAAAAAAATGGAAACAAAAGCTATTAAATCTACCCGACTTAACATCAGGCAATTTACAGAGCTTCATCACTGCATCCCAAGCTGGATTACCGAGGTGAGGAAGATTTTCTATGAGGACCTGAGCAAAGAACAGCAGGCAAACTTCGATGCTGAGAATTTTGAACATGAAAAGATTGAGGACCTTTTTAAGAAATTTGATTATGTTTTAGTGGATGAAATGGATTGTTTTTACGGAGTAAAAAACGAAAAAAAGTTTGCACTTTCCAAATGCGATGGAGCATGGCGACAAGTCCTAGAGTCTCAATTTGTCTGATGTAGGTATGGAGCATAAGATTCGGGATTCAGGGAAGTTCATTTGAAACTTCTAGCTTACCACGATGGTCTATCCGTAAAATAGAGAACTCATTGATACTCTATTTTACCACCAAAAAAATTGGGATCACGGTAAAGCAACAAAGGCTGTAATTCTCCTTTCCTCTTTAAAAACTCCGCTCTCTCAGTGTTTATTTGTTTGTTTTGTTCATTTTCGTGGACTTTTGTGTTGCTTCCTTTTAATTGCCACATTAGCACATGAGCTGATTGTCACATTCATTTTTCTCTCCATCTTAAACAGCTCTGCTGCCATTTGAAACAATAAATTTTACTGTAAGTTTAAGGTATACTTTCCTGTCATTCATGTTGTTTTTGTACGTAAATTGAACTTGCAAATTTCGAATATTGAAATGGCAAAAGCTTGAGCTAAACCGGTAGTTATCTTTATTATTTTCTCAATTTATGTCCTTTAGAAAATAAGATTAATCTTATGATATTATTTTTTTGGGTCTTCTTATTATCTGCATTTGCACCTGGTGCCCCGGAAATAATCAATTACACCCATTCAAAGGAAGAATTAGAGATTGGAAAATCAATATATCTTTTGGAAGACAAAGAAGGAACGCTGGACTTTAATGATATTTTAAAAGATTCCATTCAGAACCAGTTTAAGCTATCCGAAGAGAATATTCCTAATTACGGCAATACCCAATCTGTAGTATGGGTAAGATTTACGGTTTCAAATACCTCCGCTGAACGGTGTTTCGTAGAAATAGTAAAGCCGTTAATTCATAAAATCACCTTCTTTTACCCCGATTCTACAGGTCAGTATCAGTCGAGGACAACAGGGGCTAATTATTCATTTTATTCAAGGGAATGGAATGACAATGACTTTATATTTACTCTTCTTCACGCCCACACCCCTGCTCCACATACTTTTTACTTCAGGTTTGACAGCGATGAAAGCCTTGAAATACCGCTTATAATAGGCTCAGAGGAAACACTTTTCGAACGGCATACACGGGAAGAGTTGCTTTATGGCATGTATATAGGATTTATGATCCTGATGTTTTTATATAACCTTATGATCTATTTCCGAATAAAGGAAAAGGTCTATCTGCTGTATTCTTTGTATGTAATTTCTATGCTTCTTCTGATCGATATGATGATGATCGGAAAAGGCTTTCAATATATCTGGCCTTCCATTCCGTATATTAACTTTCAAATTAATGGACTTACTGCGCTTGTGGGCACTTTCATGATTTTCTTTACTGCAGCGTTTTTAAAAACTAAAGAAAATACTCCCCTCCTTCACAAAGGATTCTATTTTTTGCTGTTTGTAAACTTGGCAATCATTATCCTTAATATTTCAGGAGATTATTTTGTTAGCAGCATTGCCTGCCAGATCATCACGCTGGTGCTGACGCTCTATTTGATCTTCACGGCAGTATCAGTTTATAGAAAAGGCTTTACCCCGGCAAGGTATTATTTGGTCGCTTATGCTACGCTGTTTGTCGGAGGCTTTTTATATATCCTCTACATGAACAACCTGGTGCCTTATTCCTTTTTTACAAAAAATGCGCCTCTGATAGGCTCCGTCGGCGACATTGTTCTTCTTTCTTTTGCACTGGCAGACAACATAAGCAGATTGAGGAAAGAAAAGATCACACTGATTACTGAAAAATTGGACCTGATAGAAAGTCAAAAGCAAAAGCTAGAAAGAATGGTACAGGAAAGAACGGAGGAAATTGCTACTCAGAATGAAGAGTTACGGTCGCAGCAAGAGCAAATACATTTTCAAAAAGAAGAACTGCAAGTGAGAAATATTAAACTGGAATTGGCCCGGATTAAAATAGAGGAACGAAACCATCAACTAAACCTTTATACACAAAACCTTGAAAGAGAAATAGAAAGCAGGTCTTCCGAATTGGTTAAAAGCAACCAGGAGCTTATTGACCAAAACCATCAGATGGAGCAGTTTTCTTTTATCACGGCGCATAATTTACGATCACCGGTAGCACGGATTCAAGGGCTTTGTGAGGTTTTGGGTATAGTAAAAGAAAATGAAAAGCCTTACTTATTGGAGCAGTTGATGATGACCAGCAAAGACCTGGACAGGGTGATCCATGACCTGACCAAAATCCTTGAAATACGAAAGGGTAGTTCTCAAAATTTTGACTGGATCGACCTTGAAGAGAAAACTGTAAGGGCATTGAGTATACTGGAAGATGAAATAAAACAGAGCAAGGGGGTGGTAAAATATAATTTTGAACAAGCAAAACAAGTATATGGTTTATCCGCTTACATTGAAAGCATTCTTTACAACCTGATAAGCAATGCCATCAAATATCGCTCCCCTGAAAGACCTCCGATAATTGAAATTGAGAGCAAAATTCAGGACCGGAAAATACATATTTTTATAAATGACAACGGAATAGGTATTGATCTCGACAAATACAAGGGCAAAGTTTTCGGCATCTACAAAAGATTCCATACCCATGTAGAAGGAAAAGGCCTGGGACTTCATTTGGTAAAAACACAGGTCCAGGCAATGTATGGAAATATTAAGATCAGTAGCACGCCCAATAAAGGAACAACTTTTGAAATCACTTTTCCTTTAAAAGACAATAATGCCGACTGAAGAATCTTATAACATAAATTATCTTATTCTTTCAAATGTTAAAATTTCATTTGGATCTATCTCATAAAAGAACCTGCCTACTTTGATCGTAAGGCCATTCTTTTTAAAGTAATACGAACGAGGACAAACACAACTAAGGGCTAAATTAATTAACGTAATGGAGTCATTTTTTATCTTGTATTCAAAAATCCCGGATCCATCCTTTGGTAATAAATAACCATCCCTGAGTTCCTTACCCCGGGATAAAACGAGAGCATCTTCTTTAAAGATAATGGTGTCTTCCTTATCCACAGATTCAACCCAAGTACCTATCAGACCATTAATGGCCTCATCATCAGAACAATTAATAAAAAATAAAGTAAAAACCACAAGCGAGAAAAAATAAATTCTTTTCATAAACAAATTTGAATATAAGTCTGGATTTAATTTGACGACCCTAAAACTCAATTAAAGGTTGCGACCGGTGATTAAACAAGTCTGTCTAAGTCAATATTTTAAGTTATAAATTTAAATAATTAATCATTTGATTAAAATAATTGAATAAATATTTTGATTAAATAAATATCTTTTTTTCCTTTGTATCGGAAAAAGAGTTAACAATGGCAAAGAAGACCAAAACAGAAATTGACGGTTCGACGGAAGAAAGAATAAAAGAAGCTGCACGCATTGTCTTCACTCAGAAAGGGTATGCAGCAACAAGAACCAGGGATATCGCAGAAAAAGCAGGGATTAACCTGGCTTTGTTGAATTACTACTTTCGAAGTAAAGAAAAACTATTTAACCAGGTGATGTTGGAAAAGATACAGCAGCTCTTCGGGATGTTACTTCCCGTCTTAAGTGATGAAACCACAAAACTGGAAAAGAAGATTGAAATGGTTGTTGCCAATTACATTGATATGCTTTTGGCAAATCCCGATCTTCCTCTTTTTGTACTGAGTGAGTTGAGAGGCCAAAAGGAAGAGCTTCAAAAAGTTTTGCCTATTGAAAAAATCATTCAGAACATCAGCTTTATAAAACAATTACAGGAGAAAAGACCTGATATTCAACCCATTCATTTTTTAATGAACATTTTGGGAATGACGGTATTCCCATTTATTGCTATGCCGGCTTTTGATGCGGTTGGTATTATTAAAAAAAATGATTTTGAAAAATTGATTCAGGAAAGAAAAGCGCTTATACCCATTTGGGTAAAGGCAATGATTAAAGCAAAGTAACTTTTTTTGCCTTTAAATTAAACAAATGATTAAAGCAGATGAATAACAAAATAAGAACAATAATTATTACCTGGTTTTTACTAGTCACTTCATTAATGGCAAGTGCACAAACAAAATCAGTCACCCTCGATACTTGTTATGCCTTAGCTGAACAAAATTACCCGTTGACCAAACAGAGAACGCTAATATCCAAAAGCAGGGAATATTCCATTCAGAATATCTCAAAAGGTTATTTGCCTCAATTCAGCATTCATGGACAAGCCACTTATCAATCAGACGTAACGCAGATTCCTATAGAACTTCCCGGAATGGAAATTCCCACAGTAAGCAAAGATCAATACAAGATTTATGGCGAGGTGAACCAAACTTTGTATGATGGGGGGAAAATTAAAAATGAGAAGAAAAAAGAAGAAGCCAATACCAGAACAGAAGAACAAAAACTTGAGGTGGAATTATACAAATTAAAGGACCGGATCAATCAGTTGTACTTTGGGATTTTGTTGATGGATGAACAACTCAGTCAAACCAACCTTTTAAAAAACGACATTGAATTAGGCATTAAAAACGCCCAGGCATTGGTAAACAACGGGTCAGCATTCAAGAGCAGTGTGGACAGATTAAAGGCGGAATCATTAAAAGTCAACCAGAAAGCCATAGAACTGAAGGCACTTCGTAAAGCCTTTGCTGAAATGCTGGGCTTGTTTATCAATACAACTTTGAATGAAAATACAATACTTGTTAAACCCGAATTTTTAATCCCTTCACAGGAAATTAACCGCCCTGAATTGCAACTTTTCAATTATCAATTACAAGGCCTTGACGTCCGGCAAAAAATGATCGGTTCCAGAAATATGCCTAAGCTAAACTTTTTCTTTCAGGGAGGGTACGGCAAACCAACCTTTAACTTTTTGAGCAATGATTTTGACACTTATTACATTGGAGGCATACGATTAAATATACCTTTATCAGGACTTTATACTTTAAAAGATGAAAAAGCGCTGATAGGTCTTGGAAAAGATCAGATTCAGGTACAAAGGGAAGTTTTTCTTTTTAACACCAGGCTTTCCTTAAGTCAACAGAATATGGAAATAGCAAAATTAGAAGCGCTGCTTGCTACAGATAATGAGATTATTGAATTAAGAACAAGCATTAAAAATACTGCTTCATCTCAACTAAAAAATGGGGTGATAACCACAAATGATTTTTTAGAAGAAGTAAATGCGGAAAATAATGCCAGGCAAAGCAAGATCCTGCATGAAATACAATTGTTAATGGCACAGTATAATCAAAAGAACACATCCGGTAATTAAAAAAACAAACAATGAAATGAGCATAAACAGAAGCATACCCAAACGAGGAGAAATATCAAGCGAATTCCATGTGACAACTAAAAACCAAATCATACACACATGAAAAAGATAATAATTGCAATTGTCCCGCTGGTTTTTTTTATGTCTTGTAATAACAATGGCCAAAACTATGATGCAACAGGAACATTTGAAGCAGAGGAAACCATTGTGTCAGCCGAAGCAAACGGCATCATAAGGGCATTTGAGGTAGAAGAAGGACAGCAACTCAAGGCAGGACAACAAATTGGTTATATTGACAGCACTCAGTTGCACTTAAAAAAGAAACAACTGGAAGCGCAGATAAATGCGGTTTTGAGCAGATCACCTAATGTGGCTGCACAGTTAGCCGCTTTAAGGGAGCAGCTTACTCAGGCAAAAAGAGAGCAGCAACGCGTTACAAACCTCCTAAAAGACGATGCAGCTACTCAAAAACAATTGGATGATGCCAATACTCAGGTGGCCATTATTCAAAAACAGATAGATGCCCGGCAATCTGCTTTGGGAGTTACTTCTTCCGGTCTGAAAGCCGAAATCATCCCATTGGAAATCCAAATTGCACAAGTGGAAGACCAATTGATGAAGAGCAAGATCATCAATCCGGTGACAGGCATGATACTTTCCAAATACAGTAGAGTAAATGAAGCCACTTCTGTTGGTAAACCACTTTATAAAATTGCTGATCTGTCTACGATTATTTTGAGGGCTTATATTACCGGTGACCAGTTTGCAAACATCAAACTCAATCAAAAGGTAAAGGTGCTGGTGGATGAAAGTACAGACAAGTACAAAGAATATGAAGGCGTAGTGGAATGGATCAACGACAAAGCCGAATTCACTCCCAAAACTATTCAAACAAAAGACGAACGCGCGAACCTGGTATATGCGATAAAGATCAGGGTAAAAAATGATGGTTTCCTGAAAATAGGAATGTATGGCGAGGTTAAACTTTAATCAATGGACAGTTAATCAATGGACAGTGGACAATGGATAGTGGACAATGTTGGTCATTCTCAAATGTATAGTGTCGGTTATCAATTAAAAAACTTTAATCAGTGGACAATGTTGGGCTTCTAATGTCCATTATCCACTGTCAATTATCAATTAAAGAAATGGTTGTTGCAAACGAATTGACTAAAACATACGGAAAGAAAAACGAAGTACTTGCAGTTGACAAGGTCTCTTTTTCTGTAAATCAAGGTGAAATATTTGGTTTGATAGGGCCGGATGGCGCAGGAAAAACAAGTATCTTCCGAATGCTCACCACTTTATTATTACCGGATGGAGGCAATGCAACCGTTGATGGTTTTAATGTAGTAACTGACTATAAGCAAATCAGGAACAAGGTGGGTTACATGCCAGGAAAATTCTCTTTATACCAGGACTTAAGTGTGGAAGAAAACCTTAACTTTTTCGCTACGGTATTCAATACAACAGTAGAGGAAAATTATCACCTGATCAAAGACATCTATATTCAAATAGAACCTTTTAAAAAACGAAGGGCCGGGAAACTTTCAGGAGGGATGAAACAAAAACTTGCGCTTTGCTGCGCATTGATTCACAAGCCTACGGTATTGTTCTTAGATGAACCTACCACCGGCGTTGATCCTGTATCCCGAAAAGAATTTTGGGAAATGCTGAAACGGCTGAAACATCAAGGGATAACGATCCTGGTTTCTACCCCTTATATGGACGAAGCGGCTTTGTGTGAGCGGATCGCTTTAATTCAAAAAGGAAAAATTCTTTCCATTGAAACCCCTGAAAATATTACAAAATCCTACCAGGAAAAACTATATGCTATAAAAGCCGATAAAATGGCGCTTTTACTCAAGGTTATGAAGGATTATGAACCTACCAAAAGCTGTTTTGGATTTGGGGAATATGCCCATGTCACTTTCAATGAACAACACGTGAATGAAACGGAAATTAAAAACTTCTTGCAACAAATGGGATTAAAAGAAATAGAAATTAAAAAGACTGAAGCCACCATCGAGGATACTTTTATAAAACTATTGAATTAAAGATACCTGCAAGGAATAAATAATTTTTACTATGGAAGAAACAGTGATAAAAACCGGTAAACTCACCAAACGATTTGGGGATTTTACCGCCGTGAATGAAATCACCTTTGAGGTTTATAAAGGAGAAATATTTGGTTTCCTGGGTGCAAACGGAGCAGGCAAAACTACCGCCATGCGTATGCTTTGCGGGCTTTCCATCCCTACCTCCGGTCATGCGGAAATTGCAGGTTTTAATGTGTACAAACAAACAGAGGAAATAAAAAAGAACATTGGCTATATGAGCCAGAAGTTTTCCTTGTATGAGGACTTGACGATCATTGAAAACCTTCAATTCTATGGAGGAATTTATGGATTATCAAAGCAGGAAATCAAGTCCAAAAGTGATAATCTTATTGAAAAACTGGGCCTTCAGAATGAAGCAAAGAAATTAGTAAGTGAACTGCCCTTGGGGTGGAAACAGAAATTGGCCTTCTCTGTAGCCATTTTTCACAATCCGAAAATTGTGTTTTTAGATGAACCTACCGGAGGAGTGGATCCTGTTACACGGAGGCAGTTTTGGGATTTGATTTATGAAGCATCCGAATCTGGAATAACCATTTTTGTAACGACCCATTATATGGATGAAGCAGAATATTGCAACCGGATCTCAATTATGGTGGATGGAAATATTGCAGCCTTGAACAGTCCTTCTAATTTAAAGAAACAATTTAACACAAATTCCATGGACGACATGTTTTATCTACTGGCTAGAGGAGCAAAACGAGGAGATTAAAAACGGAACTCATTAACCCTCCAAGGGTTCGAAACCCTTGGAGAGTTAGCTCAAACCTCATTACCCCAAACCTCTATGAAACAGTTTTTATCATTTGTAAAAAAAGAATTTAGTCACGTATTGCGTGATAAAAAGGTGCTGCTTATTCTTTTCGGAATGCCTGTGGTACAGGTATTATTGTTTGGCTTTGCATTAACGAATGAAGTAAAAGACACAAAAATAGTGATCGTAGATTATGCCAAAGACTATGCTTCTCAACAAATAACTACCAAAATAGCTGCAAGCCGATATTTTGATATTGAAGAAAGCCTTTTGTCTCATCAGCAAATTGAAGCAGCATTTAAGAAAGGGAAAATAAAAGCTGAAGTGGTTTTCCCTGCCAATTTTAATGAGGACTTATCTCACAACAATAAAGCACAAATACAAATTATTGCAGATGCCACAGACATTAATACTGCAAACCAGATCACAGGTTACCTTTCTTTTATTATCCGGGATTACCAGGCAGAACAAAGCCCAATGGCAAAAGTAACTTACCAGATCATCCCTGAAACCCGGATGCTTTATAATCCTCAATTGAAAGGCGCTCCCAATTTTGTTCCAGGGGTTATGGCTATGGTTCTGCTGTTGGTTTGCGTAATGATGACAGCTATTTCCATAGTCAAAGAAAAAGAAACCGGCACGATGGAAGTGCTTTTGGTATCACCTATGAAACCTGCTTTGGTGATCGTCTCCAAAGCTGTTCCTTATTTAATTTTGTCGTTGGTAAACTTGACTGCCATACTACTATTGAGCGTTTACGTGTTGGATGTGCCAATAAAAGGGAACCTTCTGTTGCTGCTGGCAGAAAGCACTTTATTCATTCTCACCTGCCTTACACTGGGAATTCTTATTTCCATACAAACCAATTCCCAGGAAGTGGCAATGCTTATCTCACTGGTTGGAATGATGATGCCGACTATGTTATTAAGCGGTTTTATGTTTCCTACCGAAAATATGCCTTATGCCTTACAGTTGATATCCAATATTGTTCCGTCAAAATGGTATTACATTATTGTAAAAACAGTAATGGTAAAAGGCGCCGGATTTTCAGCAGTATGGAAAGAAACGCTTATCCTTTGTGGAATGACGGCGCTGCTGTTTTTGGTGAGTTTGAGAAAGTTTAAAATAAGACTGCAATGAGATTTAAGCACGAATTTAACACCAGAGGCAAAGGAGACTTACACAGAGGAACACAGAGATATTCCTCTTTCTTTCCAATCATCGGGAGAACTTTCTGAACCTCAAACCTCATACCCCAAACCTATTTTGTAATGAAAGTATTGAAGGTATTACTAAAAAAAGAGTTCAGGCAAATATTCAGGAATAAGGCTATATTGGCTATTATCTTCGTCGCACCGATTATGCAATTTTTGATATTGCCACTAGCGGTAAACTTTGAAACAAAAAACATTAATCTGGTAGTGGTAGACAATGACCACTCCTCCTACTCTACCCAATTATTGAGCAAGATAACGGGATCGGGATATTTCAGGTTAATTGCCAACAGCAGTTCGTTTAACGAAGCTTATAAATTCATTGAAACAGACGAGGCAGACGTTATTTTAGAGATCCCTTATAAATTCGAAGAAAACTTAATCCGGGAAGGCCGGCAAAAAGTGCTTATTGCCATGAACGCCATCAATGGTACAAAAGCCAACCTGGGTGGAAGTTATTTGAATGGTATTGTGGCCAACTTTAATAAAGATATACTGATACAACTTGTCGGCTCAACCAATGTTTCTTCGGAAGGCATTGAAGTCGCGTCTGTACAATGGTTTAACCCCCAACGTGACTATCAGCTTGCATTGATCCCGGGAATATTGGCTGTTCTCGTAACTATAGTGGGTGGATTTCTCTCCGCTCTTAACATTGTAAAAGAAAAAGAAGTAGGTACCATCGAACAAATAAATGTTACGCCAATAAAGAGAAGGGATTTTATCCTGGCAAAACTTATCCCCTTCTGGATACTGGCCAATATCGTGTTTACGGTAGGTTTAATTCTTTCTTATTATGTATATGATATTACTTCACAAGGTAGTATCCTGTTACTTTATCTCTTTATTGCAATTTATTTACTGGCAATCCTTGGTTTTGGTTTATTGATCTCAACCTTTTGTGACACCCAGCAGCAAGCCATGTTTATCATGTTCTTTTTTATGATGATTTTCATGTTGCTTGGAGGTTTATTCACTCCCATTGACAGCATGCCTGAATGGGCAAAGTGGATTGCCCGGATAAATCCTATAACTTACCTGATCGAAGTGATCCGGATGATTATGCTCAAAGGAAGTGAATTACGCAATATGCTGCCTCAATTGGGCGTAATCATTTTAATGGCGATTTGCTTAAATACATGGGCCATATTTAATTATAAAAAGACAAGTTAAAAAGTGGGAAGTTGGAAGAGGGAAGTATGTTCACGTCAATGCAATTTCCCACTTCCATCTTCAGGCTTCCCACTTATTTTAAGAAACATTTGAACTACTTTAAGAGTAAAAGCCAAAATAGAAGTTAGAAGTTAGAAAGGCGTTTTTTGCGTTTTTCACTTCCAACTACTTTCTAATTAATTCAGATAAATAAAGTAAATTCGTCTGTTTTGAATTTTAATTCGAAAAATTCAGTTAGTGTACAAGACAAAAATAGAATTGGAGAACAATAAAAAGGATTCAATGAATCAGGCAACACTTCTGGAAGAAAGTGAAGTAAAATATAAACTTCTTGTAGAAAGCATTAAAGATTATGCCATTTTTATGCTCAGCCCCGAGGGCATAATCACCACCTGGAATAAGGGTGCCGAAAACTTAAAGGGCTATACAGCTCAAGAAATTAAAGGAAAACACTTTTCTAAATTTTATACGAACGAAGATCTGCAAAATGGTTACCCAAACCATGAACTTGAAGTAGCAAAAAAAGAAGGCAAGTTTGAAATTGATGGCTGGAGAGTCAAAAAGAATGGTGATAAATTCTGGGCAAATATTCTAATTACGCCAATCTATAATAGTAGTAATGTATTGGTAGGCTTTGCCAAGGTTACCAAAGACTTGACTCAGGTTAAGCAGTTGCAGGATGAAATTTTAGCGGCAAACGATCAGTTAAAGAAAAGCGAGCAAGTTCACAGAACACTTATTGAGGGAGTGAAGGATTATGCAATCTTTATGATTACACCCGAGGGAAAAGTAGCGACCTGGAATGCCGGTGCCGAAAGAATAAAAGGCTATCAGGCCTCGGAAATAATAGGTCAGCATTTTTCAAAATTTTACCCAGAGGAAGCAAGAAATTCTCAATTTCCTGAATTTGAACTGAAGAAATCATTGGAGGAAGGCAGGTTCGAGGATGAAGGTTGGAGGGTAAAGAAAGATGGATCTACCTTTTGGGCAAATGTCATCATCACCCCCCTTTTTAGCGCTGGAAATAAGCACATTGGATTTTCAAAAATAACCCGGGATTTAAGTGAAAGGGTAAAAAACGAGGAACTTAGAAATAAGAATCAGCAGTTGTTAAAAATCAATACTGACCTTGACAATTTTGTTTACACCGCATCTCACGATTTAAAAGCGCCAATCTCCAATTTAGAGGGATTACTCAATCTATTTTCAAGAAAAATAGCCTCCAAAATAGAACCTTCAGAGCAAAGTATTCTTAAAATGATGAACGCTTCGTTACATCGACTGAAAAGGACAATCTCAGATTTGACGGAAGTTATAAAAGTACAAAAGGAAGATAATACAGATGTAGAAAAAATAAATTTACATACGCTTATCAAAGAAGTAAAAGTCGATCTTTATAATTCAATTGAGGAATCAAAAGTAAAAATTGAAGAGCATCTGGAAGTTAATGAAATACTGTTTGCCTCAAGGAATTTGAGAAGCATTGTATACAATCTTTTGAGTAATGCGATTAAATACAGAGCCCCTGACAGACCGCTGAAAATTGATATTTCCTCGTCTCAAACTTCTGACTATACCATAATTTCCGTCACAGATAATGGTTTGGGTTTAAGCAAAGACAATAAGGAAAAACTATTTACCCTTTTTAAAAGGTTTCACAAACATGTGGAAGGGACAGGGATCGGCCTTTATATTGTGAAAAGGATTTTAGAAAACAGCGGCGGCAAAATAGAGGTAAAAAGCGAGGTCAATAAAGGCACCGAGTTCAAATTGTATTTAAAAAGATAAAATACAAATCCTCACTTTATCCTGAAGAAATAAATGTAGATACTTCCCTCCAATAAAAACATCAACCCGATAAAACACTAAATTATGCTATAAATGATACATGCTTGAACCCCGGAGTTCATGCTTATAAAATAATTTTATCCTTAAAAATCCTATTTTAGGGGAAACTACCTAAATGCAAGCCCTTTTGTTTTATTTGATTTATCCCCTTATTTATTTAATTGCTTCCCTTCCCTTTAGACTTTTATACAGTGTTTCAGATTTTTTTTACCATATACTGAAGCTTACAGGTTATCGTAAAGAAGTTGTATTAAAAAACCTTCGAAACTCATTCCCCGAAAAAAGTGAAACAGAAATTGTATCCATATGCAATGCGTATTACCGCTATCTATGTGAT
The DNA here is from genome assembly GCA_035628645.1 of Cytophagales bacterium. Taxonomy (GTDB): domain Bacteria; phylum Bacteroidota; class Bacteroidia; order Cytophagales; family Cyclobacteriaceae; genus DASPJL01. The sequence goes on from DASPJL010000015.1 coordinate 18,680, forward strand.
CTGATACTTGAAACACTAAAAACCCTTACCACTACTGAAAAAGAAGCAAGAGATCATTGTCACTTTCATAATACTCCATGGTTAGATAAATATTACGAAGAGAAACAAAGCATTATAGTAGTAATGGGGCACTATGGCAATTGGGAATGGGCTGGCCCAAGCTTTACATTAAATACTAAATATCAGTTGGTGGTTATTTACCGGCCATTATCCAATATCCATTTTGAAAAAATGACCTCCCGCATGCGGACAAAATTTGGAACAAAGATTACACCGGTTAATCAAACTTTGCGGGATATGGTAGCCAACAGGAGTAAAATCACAGCTACAGCCTTGGTTGCCGACCAAACCGCTACACCTGAAAACGCCTATTGGACCAATTTCTTGAATCAGGATACTGCAGTGTATATGGGGCCAGAGAAACTGGCTAAAAAATTCAATTATCCTGTTGTTTATATGAATATAAAACGGGTACGAAGAGGATATTATGAGGTATTTCCGGAATTAATGTTTGACAATCCCAAGGATACTTCAGAAGGAGAAATATCAGAGGCTTTTACGAGAAGACTAGAGCAGGAAATCAAGTCTGATCCGGCAATCTGGCTATGGTCTCACAGGCGTTGGAAGCATTCACGGATAAAGAAACAAGTTTAAAAGTTAATTATTTATATATATTAGGGGTTTACTATCTATGCGTACAAGTAAAGAATTAATTTTAGCCACAAAAGCATATACTAAAGAAGATAGATTCAGAAGTTGGTTTGAGACGTGGATTACCATCTTATTGCTAAGTATTTTTTTTACAGCCACATTTGTTAATTTCTATCTGCCGTTGCGGTTATTATGCAGTGTAATGGTGGCCCTACTATATGTACGGATGTTTGTGATCTACCATGATTATCAGCATCATGCCATTTTGCAAAATTCAAAATTGGCGACCGTGCTGATGAAAGCCTTTGGTATTTTTATCCTTGTACCTCAGACCATCTGGAAGCGCTCTCATGATCATCATCATAACCACAATTCAAAATTAACCATTACCGGAATCGGGTCATATCCTACCATCTGCAAGAATCGATTTTTGAATCTTACTAAAACGGAGCAGCGGATTTATTTAATTAACAGGCATCCCCTTACTGTTATATTTGGCTACTTTACTTTGTTTATTTATTGGCTCAATATAAAGTCTTTTGTACAAAGTCCTAAAAGACATCTGGACTCCCTTTTTACGCTATTGTTTCACTTCATCGCCGGAGGCTTGATTTGGTATTTTCTTGGATTTTATGCTTTTTTAATAAGCTGGTTTATTCCCTATTTCCTGGCTTTTGCCATAGGTTCATACTTGTTTTATAGTCAGCATAATTTCCCTGGTGCAGAATTCAAGGAAAACCAGGACTGGAAATATGAACATGCAGCCCTCTCTTCTACAAGTTATATGGTAATGCCTGCGCCCCTGCAATGGATGACGGGTAATATTGGCTACCATCACGTACATCATTTAAACTCAAGGATCCCTTTTTACAGGCTACCTGAAGCAATGAAAAGTATGCCTGAGCTTCACAGTGTTTACATCACCTCATGGCACCCTGTTGAAATGTGGAGATGTTTCAGACTCAAGCTTTGGGACGCTGACAAGGGTAAAATGATTACTATGAGTCAGATTTAGACTTCCTAAATCATTAATTAAAAAACTTATCCCGGTACATAGACAAGAGTGATGTTTTGTTATAGTTTTATACTTTAGAAAAACTATAACTTCATCTTTCATGGACATAAAATTTGAAGGTGGCCTTAACATCGCCATCAAGATCCCGAAAAGCAAATACGAACAAACGGTAGCTTTTTACAGGGATATTTTAAAACTTGAAGTAACCGAAAAGCCTATTGAAAACCCAACGGTTTCCAGGACACATGAAGTAAAATTTGGCAATAATATTGTTTGGCTGGATTGTGTCGACAATTACACTCATTCAGAAACCTGGTTAGAGCTAAAAACACCCAATGTGGAGGAAGCAACAAGATACTTAAAAACTAACGGAGTAGACACTTGCGATGAATTGGAAAAAATACCCGAGGACATGCATTGGATTACAGACCCTGCTGGAACTGTATTTATTTTGGGTAAATAAACTCTCCAAGGGTTTAAAACCCTTGGAGAGTTTGGGCTTATTTGCTTTCCACAAATTTTCTAAAATTATCAAGAATAGCCTGCTAGTCACCTTTTTGTTTCGTGTTAATACCCTCAGGCTCGAACGATTCTGTTACCTTGGTCGCGCTACCCAAATCTTAAAAAATTCAATTTCTACATTCCGCTGTCCCCCCGTTTTATATTTAATCCTTTCAAGTGCCTTTACGAGCTTTCAGATCATTTTGCTGAAATACAGTATAACAAATTAGAAAACTGTCCCTGCTCCTTTAAACTGGGAGATTGTTCTATAAAGCCATCTTTGGTATAAATCCTAACAATGTTTATTTCCTTTGTTATCAAGTCATTAATTATGGATTTATCATTTAAACTTATGCTTGCATTCCCTTTACAATTGGCCTTATTACTCGTTGTCAATTCTAGCCTTGTACTGTCTTCAAATAAAAATACAATTCTGGATTTTTCTTCTAAGCAGCCTTTCGAGAGATAAAATTTAAGATTTATTTTCCCATTGGAATTTACTATTCCAATGCCAACATTCTTATTCTTAAAGTTATTTGAAAAGAAAATGGTTTCCCTATTTATTTTATAATCAATTCCCTCAACCTTATCTGATTTCGACGTAACCCAAAAATCACATTTACCTTCCGGGGTAAAAGAAATAGTTGTCGGTTCAACAATTTCCTCCTCAAACTTCCATGTGCCATTCTCATTCAGGATTACCACCCTTCTATCAGAAGTCGTGGCTCTTTGTTGGGAATAAACTACGGTATTTATCAACAAGAACAATACGAAAAGAATTTTATTCATAAAAAGAAAATAGATTTAATAGTTAAAAGGCACTAGTTAACACTATTAAGAAAAATTTCCTAAATATTTTTGTGAATATCATAGAGCAAACATTATTTGCCTCTACTCCGGGTCTTGTCCCCCGACAAAACGCCTTCAAACATCTTACCAAGCGCGTATATAGCGGTAATGCCAGAAGTCCTGCGTGAGTGATACGTAAGGTTTAATCCCGAATTTTTCATGGGGGACCGGAGCGAAGCGGAGTCTGTAGCAGCATGGCCCCCAGGGACATGCCCTTATTATTATAATCGAAGTAGAGAAGATGAAGAATGAAGTGTTTTTAACGTAGTGTACAAATTTAACTGGCACTGATTAATATTTATATTTGGAAAGCTAGGTGTGCATTGTCATTCGACAATTTAAAAAAATAAATCAATTATTAACCTTATTTCAAATCTTATGAAAAACTTTACTAAGTCAAAAGTTTTAGTATTTATCTTTTCGCTTTTTGTAACTTTTGGTTCCTGGGCTCAATTATCCTGCTACCAGTCGGTAGGGTACTTTCCATCATGGACTGGCGCTACCACTTCAATCGATTACAGTAAGTGGACGCATATCAATTACTCTTTTGCTATTCCCAATGGTGATGGTTCGGTGGGACCAATTGAAAATTCTGCAAAGCTGGTGGACCTCGTAAACAGAGGGCACGCCAACAATACCAAAGTGCTTCTTGCCATTGGTGGATGGCTTAGTTCCTCTCCGGGTGGTACACCTTTCGAATCGATAGCCACCAATCCTACTGCTATCAATAACTTTGTAAACACCTGTGCCAATCTTATCAATCAGTACAATCTGGACGGTATTGATATTGACTGGGAATATCCTACCTCTCAGGCTAGATGGAACGCAGTGATCGGACCGCTTGCCAGCAGAATTCATGGAATGGGTAAATTATTAACCGCAGCGGTCGCAGGCGGAGCTTATTTTGGTAATGGTTTCGGAGATGTTTCCCAATTGGACCTTGTAAATATTATGGCTTATGACTGTAATTGTCCAACCAATTCGCCATATTCTGCAGCAGTTGACGGAATAAATTATTGGGCCGGAAGAGGTGTTCCTCAAAATAAAAGAATCCTTGGCTTACCTTTTTATAGCAGCGACAACAATACCAGTCTGCACGTACAAAAAACCAATTATGCCAAATCGAATGCCGGTGGAATAATGGTTTGGGAGATTTCATCGCCAGGAGATATCAATTCAATAGTTTCTACTCTGGGTAATCTTTGCAAGGGTGGAACACCTCCCCCTCCTGGTGTAGCAAGTGTGTATGAACACTGTAGTTTTGGGGGAACTTCCGCAGGCCTTCCTGTAGGGAATTACACCCTAAGTCAGTTAAATTCAAGAGGCATAGCTAATGATTTTATCTCTTCTTTAAAAGTAAACTCAGGATACGAAGTGGTGCTTTATCAACATGATAATTTTACCGGAACTTCTTTAATCTTCTCTGGTGATGATGGCTGTTTGGTTGACAATGGCGCAAATGACTGGGCGAGCTCATTAAGGGTAAGAACCAAAACAGGTTCATTTAGCCAAACCGTACAAGCTGAAAATTACAGCGCAATGTCAGGAGTTCAAACCGAAGGCACTTCTGATGCAGGTGGAGGATCAAATGTAGGTTGGATAGATACCGGAGACTGGATGGCCTACAACAGCATCAATGTTCCTTCATCGGGATCTTATTTGGTAGAATACAGGGTAGCAAGTCCAAACAGCAATGCTGTACTTTCTCTGGATTTGAATGCAGGTTCAATTCAATTAGGCACACGTGCCATTCCTAACACCGGAGGATGGCAAAACTGGACTACCGTTTCCCATACTGTGAACATCAATGCAGGCACCTACAATTTCGGGATCTTTGCTCAAACAGGCGGCTTTAACATCAACTGGTGGAGAATTTCAAAGAGCAGTGGAGCAAGATTGGGCGAACCTGAGATAATAGCAAGCAGCACTGAAACTCGTGAGTTACAACTTTATCCAAATCCGGTTTCAAGCAATATTTTCATCTCATCAAACCTATTTAAAGGCGCGAAAATCAATATCTTAAGCGCTGATGGAATCAACAGGTTAAAAGGAGTGGCTTCTGAAAATGGCATCGATGTTTCCAAACTATCTCCAGGTCTTTATACCATGGTAATCGATATGAATGGCCAAAGGGTCATGAGGAAATTTATAAAGAACTAAGTTTATGAAATCAAAAGGCTCACCAAGGTGGGCCTTTTTTATTTTAATGCGCCTTGTCTATATTCTAATGACAAGCTTTTATTATTTAAAGAAATCCTTCCAACCAGTTATAAACCCTTATTAAACAACATCTATGAAAACCCAATCCAACATTTTACTTAAGCGCGCTCTGTGTGTCCTTATGTTGATCTTCTTGTGTGCAGGAGAGCAAGTACTCGCTCAGTCTGGAATTTATGTAGGCGGCCATTTCCGTAGGGAAAGAAACCATACCATAAATGATTTAAAAGCGTCAGGCTTTACCTATGTTATTCTTTTTAATATTAATGTAGAACCGAACGGTGACTTGACAACGGATGGACAACAGGTTTGCTCAAATGGTGTTTATACTTTTGGTTCTACCAACCCTAATTACGTCGCTGATGTAAATTCGTTAAAAACCGGTATAACCTCTATTAACAGGGTGGAAACTTGCATTGGCGGATGGGGAAATCATTCTTATACAAACATAAGAAACCTTGTAAATTCCCAGGGTACAGGTACGGGAAGTATTCTTTACCGGAACTTTAAAGCGTTGAGGGATGCCATTCCCTCCATCGATGCCATCAACAATGATGACGAAGAGGCATACGATGTAAATTCTGCCACCGCATTTCACGTAATGCTTGCCAATATTGGATATAAAACAACGCTTGCGCCTTATATGAACAAACCGTATTGGCAAAGCCTTGCCACCAATGTGAATAACCAACGAGGCGGCTCTGTGGACAGAATTTATTTACAATGGTATGAGGGAGGCGCAGGAAACAATCCCTGCAACTGGAACATCAACAATATTCAAATGCACACCGGTGATTTGTATTATGAAAATTCAACTACGATGATCAATAAGATGGTCTCAGGAAGAGACAATTGCAACTCTAAAGGTGGATTTATATGGGTATATAATGACAATAACATCAACTTGAAAGAGCTGGCCGGCAGAATCAATAATATATTTGGCGTAAGGACAAAGAATATGCAGGAAGTCGCCAATTTCTTCAATGATTGTAGTTACAAAGGCTTTGCCAACGGATTGGAAGCTGGAGATTATAATATGAGTAGGCTTCAATCTTTTGGCATAACCAATGACGTAATTTCAAGTTTGACCGTCGCAGAAGGTTTTGAAGTGGTACTATATGACGGAGCAAACTTTGATGGCACTTCAAGAACCTATAGAGGCAGCATAGGTTGTCTTGTAGCTGATGGATGGAACGACAAAGCTGCATCATTAAAAATAAAAACCACCGGAGTAACAACTTTGAGCGGTACCTATTTCATTCAAAACCGAAACAGTGGTTTGTATATGGATGTATTTGGAGGAACTTCTTCATTAAATGACGGAGCAAATATTCAACAATGGAATACCGCCGGCACCACCAATCAACAGTTTCAGTTTATGCATCTCGGTGACGGCACTTATAAAATAACCGCAGTACACAGCAATAAATCCATTGACGTAGCTGGTATAAATAAAGATGAAGGAGCAAATGTGCAGCAGTGGACATATTACGGCACTCCTAACCAGCAATTTGTAATGGCCTCAACCGGTGATGGATATTATAAAATGATTCCCAAACACAGTGGCAAGGTAGTAGAAGTTGCAAATGCAAGTACGGCACCTGAAGCCAATGTACGACAATGGGGAAACAATAATCAGACCTGCGGGCAATGGAAGCTTATACCCGCCACCACATCTGCTTTCAGTCAAACAGTACAAGCTGAAAATTATAATGCAATGTCAGGAGTTCAAACCGAAGGCACTTCTGATGCAGGCGGAGGATCAAATGTAGGGTGGATTGATACCGGAGACTGGATGGCCTACAATAGCATCAACGTTCCTTCATCTGGCTCATACCTGGTAGAATATAGAGTAGCAAGTCCAAACAGCAATGCCGTACTTTCTTTGGATTTGAATGCAGGTTCTGTTCAATTAGGCACACGTGCTATTCCTAATACCGGAGGATGGCAAAACTGGACCACCGTTTCCCATACTGTGAACATCAATGCAGGCACCTACAATTTTGGAATCTTTGCTCAAACAGGCGGCTTTAACATCAACTGGTGGAGAATTTCAAAGAGCAGTGGAGCAAGATTGGGCGAACCTGAAATCATAGTTAGCGGAACAGTAACTGAAGAATTACAGCTTTATCCAAACCCGGTTACCAGCAATCTTTTCTTTTCTTCAAACCTATTTAAAGGAGCGAAAATCAATATCTTAAGCGCTGATGGAATCAACAGGTTAAAAGGAGTGGCTTCTGAAAATGGCATCGGTGTTTCCAAACTATCTCCAGGTGTTTATACCATGGTAATCGATATGAATGGCCAAAAGATTATACGAAAGTTTATAAAAAATTAAGGCTATGTCTACTAATTGAGTAGTACAATTTTTTCTGAAAAGGCTCACTTCGGTAGCCTTTTTTATTCCTCTTTTAAATTTTTGATAATTCCGAACCCTTAGATGGCAATGCCAGAAGAATACATAAAATGGAAAGCAATAAGGTAACAGGGGTAAAAATCATTTTCTCCAATTCACTGGTTGACATCAGATTTCCTAAAGTATTTAATAAAAAAACACCCGCCATTATCCAAAGCAGTACGTTTAATAATTTCTCTGAAACCCTGATTTTCACAACCCTTGATTTTGCCGAAACCACAAATAGGAAAACTGCATTCAAAAATAAAGAAATGGCTTCAAACAGGTACATATCATTAACAGACTTCACCCTTCCACCCCAAACAATATCATATGGAACAAGGCCCACTAAGACCAAAATATGAAACACAATGGTTAAAGAAAAGATAATTGTCAGGAATATAGAAATGGCTTTTTTCATAGATGCAAAAATCCTCTTTATTGGTTCGCAAAGGTTACGTATCAAACTTTATTCGATGTCCAATATTCTTTTGGTGACACAATTTTTGTCTCTTTATACGCTTCCATAGTAAAGTCTTTAGTATTTCCTGTGATTAAAAAATGAGCTTTACAGGTTTCGGCAAGTTCCAAAAGTTTATTGTCATCAAAGTCCTTTATAACCTCAAGCTTTATTGTAGGAAAATATTTAACACTCCGCTTTTCTATATCTACAAGTAATGTTTGTGCATTTGCCGTAAAATCTGCAAATTTTGCAAACTTCTTTCTATTCAATACGTCAAAATATTCTTTAAATAGCTCCTCAGAAATGCAAAGTTCAATACTGTCATTAGAAAATAGTTCTGCCATTATATGGAATGGATAGCTTCGTTGAATTAATGCTGAAACCAAAACATTGGTGTCAATTATTATTTTTTGCATTCTTTCTAACAGCTTTTACTTCCTTTGAAATGTCGTCCATAGTCATTTTAGAAAGTCCATATTTTTCTGCCAATTCAATACTTTCATTTAATTTCTGTTTAGTCAATTCTTTACTTACAATATCAATAAGGTCGGAAAAAGAAAACTTATTCGACTTTAAGCCAAACTTATTGTACTCAAGGTCTGATATAGATACATTTATTGTTCTCATTTTTTTCGATTAAGTTTTTTCAAAAATACGAATTAATTTTCTCTTCGTTTACGAATTGTTACTTGTTTACTTCATAACAAGTTTATAATCAACAAAATACACCCTACTCAAGACAAGTTATTGTGCATAAAGCCAAAACAAAATATTACTTCCAATTTTCACTGACTATAGCTATTGAAGATAAATAAAAGATAAGTCTGACACGTTAAATATTTCCTACAATCCTTTCATAATTCCATCTTTGGTTTGTTCTACCTGCGACTGTCCTCTTTTTTAAATGAATTCAATCCCTGTTTTTATTGCCATTCTGTTATTACGTTAATTCTGACATCCTTTCATCAATTCCACCTACCTTTGCCAAACTTAAACAATAGCTCTTTTGAATAAATTTGCAAGTCTTGGTGTTCCTGAATTACTGGTAAAAGCCCTTTCTGAAATGGGTATCACAACTCCCACGGAAATCCAGGAAAAGACAATTCCCATCTTAAATAGTACAGAGGATGATTTTATCGGACTGGCACAAACCGGCACCGGAAAAACTGCTGCTTATGCGCTTCCGCTTTTGAATACCATAAATGCCTCCCTGAATGCAGTCCAGGCTGTAATTCTTTTGCCTACGCGGGAATTAAGTCAACAAATTACGGATCAAATTGTACTATATTCAAAGCATCTTTCCTCTGTTAAAATTGAATGCGTGTCCGGAGGCACACCTATTAAGCCACAAATCAAAGCTTTCAAACAAGCGGTTCATATTATAGTCGCGACTCCTGGAAGGTTGATTGACCTTGTACAAAAAGAGGCCATTGATCTTAGTCAGGTAAATTATTTAATTCTTGATGAAGCAGACGAAATGATGAATTTGGGTTTTAAAGATGATCTGGAAAAAATCATTAAACGCGTTCCTAAAAATCATTCCACCTGGCTTTTCTCTGCGACCATGTCTGGTGAAGTGATGCAGGTCGTCAATCGGTTTATGAAAACTCCTATAAAGGAAGTTAACATCAATAAAGAACCTAAGACACAGATTAAGATTGACCATCAGTATCTTTTGGTAGAGCCTATTGAGAAGTTTGAACTGCTTGCTCATTTCCTCAATGAAAATGAAAAAGACAGAGGAATCATTTTTTGCAGAACCAAAACGGCCGTTCAAAAGCTGCATAAACAGTTGGCAACAAACAAGTTTTCTTCAGGTGCTCTTCATGGAGATTTACCCCAAGGTTTGAGGGACAGGGTAGTGGAACAGTTTAAACTTGGACAAACGAGAATTCTTGTGGCTTCTGACGTAGCTGCCCGCGGAATGGACTTCCAGGATATCGCCTACGTTATCCATTACCACCTACCTGAAGTTTCTGAAGTATACACCCACAGAAGCGGACGAACAGCAAGGGCTGGCAAAAGCGGCATTTCCTTGTCTTTTGTTTTTAAGGAAGAATTGCCTCAGCTTAAGCTAATTGAAAGCGAACTGAATATTAAAATTCATTTAAGATCCAAACCTGAATCGCAAAGCATAGAATCCAATAAAGCTTATTTGTGGGCTATGAGAATCCTGAAAACAAAACCTGACCTTTCTGATAAAGCTTTGAGGAATAAAATTGGCGATGTTTTCAAGAACCTTTCTAAAGATGAACTGATAGACAGACTTGTAACCGAACAATTAACTTCCAACAAACCTCTTTTAGATCCTCGCTTATCTAACAAACCCAAAGTTTATAAGAAACCTAATTCGGAAAAGAAAAAGAAGGTCTGAACCACTGACTTTTATTACGAAATGTAATATTTACTAAAAAGAACTTATCTGAATGAAAAACATGTCAAACTTATCATCAATATTTACCATCAAATAATGACTCTTCCTGCATTTCGTCGAGAAAAAAGACTCTCTCCCCGTTAAAAAATCATTCTTTTAAAAAACCTTACAATCTTCAAACCCATGCTCTTTATCCCAGAATGGTATTAGCAAAAGCTTTTAGTTTTGTAGATTATTGATCTGTTTATGAAAATCATAAATCTAATAAAAAAGCGTGCCCTTGTTTTTTCAGCTGTTTTGGTATTGGTACTGGTTACAGCCAACACACTCATTACCTATTACAATGACACTGTTCTTGAAGAAATGACCCAAATAAAGCTTGAAACCGAAAGAGCCAAACATCAGACTTCTCAAATCTGGAACCAGGTGGTTAGAAATATGGACATCGGGGTAAGGGGTTTTGCTCTGACAAAAAGCGAAGGATTATTGGGACCATTTAAAGATGGACTAAGAGATTATCCTCTGATCATGGGAGAGTTAGAGGAAATTTTAAAAAAACAGGGCTTTGAAGACCCCTATGCAATTGATAGTATTCACTATGCAGTAGACAATTTCGTGGAATCCTGCAGCACAATGGTAAAACTGATTGAAATGGACAGCATGGCTGACTTTACCGCTGCCTTAAATGCTGATCCGGGAAAAGATGCATGGGATGTTTTTTCAAAAAGTTCTAATAAAATCAGCGCATTCGAAGATAAATTAAACAAAGCAGCGGTAGATGAGTATCAGGAGGCCACTGAACGTACAATGATCGTTCAGACTATACTCTTTATCGTCGGTTTCCCTACCCTTCTTTTTATGATTTTCAGAATTATAAAAGATCAAAAAGCAAGGTTAAACTTATTTCTCAAACTGGAAGAAAATAACAGGGAGTACATCTTTAACCCTGGCACTCCCTTACAAATCGCCAATGAAAATGAAGTAATCGATAACTCCATTAAAAATTTCAAGAAAGCTACAGATTTTATCAGTCAGATTTCTGCCGGTAATTTTCAAATTGATTGGGAGGAAATAAACAATGAAAATAAAGATTTAAATCAACAAAATCTTGCCGGAGAGCTTATGAATATGCGTGATAAGATGAAAAACATAAAGGAAGAGGATGAAAAGCGCAAATGGTTCAATGAAGGGCTGGCCAAATTTTCAGATGTAATAAGAGAGCATCAGCATAATTTACAATCCCTGACTTTTGAGGTTTTGGTATTTATTACCAAATATATGAAGGCCCAGCAAGGAGGACTTTTTCTATTAAGAGAAGACGAAGAAAAAAACACTTATCTTGAACTCACCTCCTGTTATGCCTTTAACAGAAAAAAATACACAAAAAAAAGGATCGAGTTAGGAGAAGGCTTGGTAGGGCAAACATTTCTGGAAGGCAAAACAATTATGTATACGGAAGTGCCTGACGGTTACACTCAAATTACCTCAGGATTAGGGGAAGCTACACCAAACTGCCTTTTGATTGTTCCGATGAAGTATAACGAACAGGTGGAGGCTGTAATTGAAATAGCAGGCTTCGAAAAGTATGACAAGTATCAGGTAGAATTCCTTGAAAGATTAGGTGAAATCACTGCTTCAACTCTTGGCGCTGTAAAAAACACCGAGAAAGTCCAGATTCTTTTGGATCAATTTAAGGAACAAACTGAATTATTGAAAGCCCAGGAAGAAGAGCTCAGGCAGAACATGGAAGAAATGGAAGCTACCCAGGAAGCCTTGAAAAGAGAAGAAAAGGAAAAAATGTAGGCAAACAGGAAACTATTTTACAGCTATTACTGCCTTAAAAGAAGGCACGAATTACCTTAGGAGGGAGCCCTACTTTATCTTGGAAAGGTCCCCTGCCTAGTTCTGACAGGGTACCCTCCTAAACTAAATTACAAGGCTTAATTATTTTACAAACAGCCGGTTCTCAAACAGATTTATCTGCTTCTTCTTATTATTCTTTATAATTTGAATAATAGCTAATTTGTAATCCCCGGAACTAAGGATAGAGGGAATCTGGAATATTAGTTCGGTATTGGTGGTTTGTACAACATGTTCTACCTTGAAACGATCTCCGCTGTTGTTAATAAAAAATATACCTTGTTCAGAATCAGCCTTGTTTATTTTCAGATTCTTCCCTTTTAATGAGGCTATTCCCCCTGGAGTAATCTCGCTATCCGATTTACCTGAGTTTATATCATTAAAAACATTAAAGATCGGTTTCTGGAATTTGGGATGGACCTTTTCAACTGACGCCTCTTTAACAGTTTTCATAAGCACTTTCCCTGGACTTACACAGGGAGAAACAACATTCGTATTCTTATTAAAAGCAGCCTCGGAACCTGCAAACTTACCAGCAATAGAAGGATATACCTTTACCAATGGGGTATTTACATAATACCCTTCCTTCAAAAAATAACATATGGCTTCCTGAAACTCATGGTATACTGCCAGAATATCTGATTTACTTATCGAAGAGCCACTTTTTAACATATGTTCTATTAATTCATTCAGGTCAACAACCGCTCTATAATCTACCTGGGCATAATATGTTCCCTTATTTCCATTGAGATGATTAGGATGTAAACTGTATTTTACCGGCATTGTTTTTTGTTTTTCTGAAATATATAAAAAATTTCTGAAGCGGTGCGTGAGTAATGTGGAAGGTTTGGTTCAGAATTTCTTTGAGGAATCGAAGCGGAGCCTACCTCGCAACAGTCTCCTTTAATCTTCCTGAATTCGTTTTACAGTCATGGGAAAAATATAAATTAAGGAATACCAGCCAACTAAATTAGGCCGCAGAATCCCTCGCCGTATCTTGTAGGAGACTCTGCTACAACAAAAGAACTAGGACATAAAATTATCTTCCAGAGTAATTACAACATTTCCTGTTTTTTCTCCTTTTTCAACATACCTGTACGCTTCTGCAATTTCCTCAAGAGGATATTTTCGATCTATAACCGCTTTAAATTTTCCATCTTCGATAAGCTTTTTGATTAAAAGCACACTCCTTCTACAATCCGAAGGAATAGGAAAAATCACTTTTTTACCCTTAAGCCGCGAACCGGGAATTTTTGCAATCAAGGGCGTAACCATTGCCAGGAGAGGATTTTGGATCATTGGGCCTAATTCCGATGATATATAGATTCCTCCGGGAACTAACAAAGATTTACACTTCCAAAATGTGCTTTTACCGACAGCGTCAAAGACGTAATGATATTTTTCGGAGGTTTTGGTAAAATCCTCTTTTGTATAATCAACTACTTTGTTGGCTCCTATGGATTTTACCAATTGCAAATTCTTCGTACTACACACGGCAGTCACATGGAGGCCAAAATATTTCAAAAGTTGGACGGCAGCAGAACCAATAGCGCCTGTGGCACCATTAACAAGCACCTTTTCGCCGCTTTTAAGCTCCACTTTATTAATAAAGTTATAGGCATAATGTACGCCTTCAAGACTTGCAGCGGCCTCCTCATAAGATAGGCCCTCCGGAATTACAGCTATTGCTCTGTTCTCCCCTAGCGTCATATAATAGGCTTGGGTACCTAAACCAATGTCTTCAAACCCAAAAACCCTGTCCCCGACTTTTAAGGATGCAACATCCTTACCTACAGCCTCTATTCTACCTGCAAAATCGGTTCCGGGTACAGGATTACTGGGTTTGAGCAAACCTGTAAAGAACCGCATAATAAATGGTTTTGCCCTAAGCCTTGCGCAGTCCGTTCGATTAACAGTGGTTGCATATACCCTTATCATGACCTCATTATTTTTAGGCACAGGTTTTTCTACCTTTTTGATCTTAAGGACACTTGGAGAACCATATTTTTCATAAATGGCTGCCTTCATTTTTTATAATTAACGGTCATTTGCGGAGTTTAGAAAATTTTGGTGACAGCCATAATACCGATCTCAATGAAGACTGATAACTTTAGAGATCTTCCACTCACCATTATCATTCAACCACATAATTATAAATTTGCTCGGGATAGAAGGGGCATCCGGTTCCTGATTGTTGTAAAATTTATGAAACCCAATTTCAACAGCTCCATAGTCTTTTATAGGGTATACTTCCAGGCTTCCTTTTACTAGTTCCCTGGTAACTTTGCCGCAAATATTCTTTCGGGTGGCATCAATAATACCCTGTTTTGAAGTCATTAGACCACCTTTATCGTGATAAAATTCTATATCGTCAACATATATTGATGCCTGCCTTTCCAAATCACATTGGTTATATGCATTAAAAAACACACTATCCATCGCACCAATAGCCTTGTATAGCTCTTTATCGGCTGGAATGTACTCTCGTATTATTTTCTTAGAACTACACGATAACAGTGTAATTGAAATTAGTAAAAAGGTAAAAAAGTTTTTTGTGTTCTTCATTTTATTTACACTACTTAAATCTGATTTAATTCAAAGGCATATTCATAACTGATAACGCTTTTATCTTTTTCATTTTTCTTCCAAGCTTCTTCCAAATGACTCAACTCAATAATATTATTGGTGCTTGTCGCCTTAAATACCGTCGCGACTTTATCCAATACCGCTAATTCGTTTGCGGTAAATAGTTCGGGATTAAATGGCCTGTCTTTTCTAGCCCTAAATTGCTCGCCTGTATATCCTTGAGGAAATTCTGTTGTATAAATATCTATTTCGCCTTTGTTCGCCAAATATTCAAATATGCTTTGGAAATTATGGGGGACAGGCCCCATCTCTATTGCTTTGTACCTAATACCACTTATTGAAAAACAGCTTTGCTTGAACATTAAAAAATCGGCATAGAACAACAACTTGTTTATTTTGGTTTTAAATGGAGCAATTTTTTCTGAAAAATAAACTACCATTTCGGTAAACTTTTCAAAGTTTGGATTTCTGTATCCTGAATAAATATCTGCCAAATGGTTGCCCAATAAATATTCCTTGAAGTTCAAATTGAAAATATTCCGCTTTTTTTCTTCTGCCAATAGTTGTGCTTTTTGAATATACTTAGATTTTAGTTTTTCATCCAATGTGCCGCATAATTCCACCATGTCTATAAATTTCTTAGGGTCATTAACCATTTGAATTAATTTAGCATTGGCTGTGCTTGGCATTTCGCCTGCTTCATATTGCCTGTAACTATTCACTCCAAACCCTAAAATTTCAGACATCTTAGCTGCTGACAATCCATACTTCTCACGAATTTTGATAATTTCATCCGGAAACGGAATATTGAATTTGTCTCGGTATTGATTATATACCTGATTCATATTCACTTCATCTAATGCTGTGGTGGTAAATTGTTCTTCACTATCCTCGCATTTGTAATAATGAAAAACAATTTCAAATGTTTCCTTTCTGAAATCCATCAACCGTCTCTCTGTGATCAATTTCATTTCTTTACCTGTAATTGGACTTTTCATATTGTTCTATTTTAAAGGATAGTTCATTTTATGTTGCGACAAATGAAAGGAAATACAGATAACGCTACTTCCCATTGCACCCATTGTAATTTTGATGTACACTTCTTTTTTCTTAATGGCTTTGCCAAATACCCACATGTCAGCACCACCATATAGTTTTTCTGCAAGTGGACCTTCACTGTAATCTTTGGTTTCAAGCGCTTCCAGTATAGCTTTTCGTTCAATTGGGCGAAGTTCCAAATCTACCATGGTCTGTGCATTTTTGCCTCTGTCGTCACGAAAGAGTACATCCCAATACTTCAATTTCTCCTTGAAGTCTTTTAAAAAAGATGCTACTTCTGCTTCTGTACTCATTAAACTGGTTTGGCTCAGTAAAGGTACATCTGTTTTTTACAGACTACAACTATAAAGTTGTTAAATGTTTCGTACTTAGTTCAAATATCAATTATAAAGTAATAGTTTACTTGTTGTCCTTTTTATATCGTTTCTATATCTAAGAAGGGTAGTCGTTTGGGAGGTAAACAAGTAGACCATAGAAATTATTACCAATCAAATATCATGGACAGCCAACACTTTTTAGCGAACTTTACAAAAGTCGTTGGCAAATCGAAATCTTCTTTAGAGAGATTAAGCAATGCTACACATTAAAACATTTTCTATCAGACTGCGGGCTGTATTTGGAAATTAATTAATAATCTCTCCTTGGTTATTGGCTAACTTTTCACGCCATTTTTGGACATCTTCAGGTGTTTGTCTCACCCAATCTGTTACTTCGCCAACAATTTTTAGTGGTGCCTGGGAGCGATATGAGCGTGTCGGATTACCTGGAAATTTTTTATCTGTAACATTAGGGTCGTTTTCAAAACTCCCTGTCGGTTCAACGATATAAACGCGTTCATGTCCAGCGCCTTTAGCTAAGGCAGCAGCAAGTCCCGCCCCATTAACCAGCGCGGTGAAATAAATGTGATTCATTTTGAGATCAGCTTGGTAATTAGAACTCCCCCCTGCTGTCAAAAAATCGCCGACCTGCAAATCTGCTCTAGTGCCATGATAAAAGGGACCTTTGTCAGAGGGTTTATCCTTAAAAGAAGTCGCTAAATCATAATTCTTTTTTGCCTTGTCAGGTTCGCTTAAGTCCTCATAGCATTTGGCAATGTTTAGATAAAGAAAAGGGAGAGCGCTCTTAACAGTGTCGTTATTTATTTTTAATGCAAATTGCAAAGACGTTTCGAGCCATTTTAATTTGTCGGAAACATTTTTTTGATGTCGGGCTACATAATGAGTGGTAAGAAATTTTTCAAAGTCGTTTGTCGCTTCGTCCCAGGCTTGATGAAACAGCTTGCTTGCCTCTTCAGGTTTGCCTTTTTCTTCCATACCCATACCTTGAAGACAGAGTTTAACAACATTGTTGTTTGGGTTGAATTCCATTTTCTAATTATTATGCCTGTTAACTATTAAAGTATAAAATTTAGTTGCTTGTCCTTAGACCGTTGAAGTATCTGGCAATTACCGCTATTGAATAACGACCTCAGTAGGAAGCTTGTGCTAAAGTAGCAGGTTTTTCTATTAGCGGTAGTTTTTCTTTTTAAGTTCTTTTGCCATTCCTAAAGAATTCTTCAATGAATTTATGTTTTTCCAATCGCTATGTGCTGTGATAATAAACTTTGGTTTTCGGCATTTTTTCTGGACTTTTTTTAGAGTAGATGCATATTCTGTTACATTTCCATCACCTAAATAACCCAAATTTTCATCATCAGCACCTTTGATTAAGCAACCACCGTAGAGTATTTTTTCTTTTCCAAACCAGATTACAATATTGTCCTCAGTATGTCCTGGTCCGGGGTAATAAGTTTCAAAAGAATATTGCCCTACATTGAAGACTGTATCATTTGCCATTAAAAATTCAGCCCTTTTTTTATTATTCTTTTTACTTAATTCATCGGTAAGTACCGTAGTATAGGTTTTAACTCCCTGTTGCCTGTAATATTCAAGTCCAGCAGTTTTGTCGCTATGCCAATGCGTTGCAAAACACATTACCACACTTTTGTTGTGCTTTAATTTTATGCTGTCAAGCAATGGTTGAAATTGTGTTGTGTCCCAAGGTGTGTCAAACATAACAACACCATTGTTAGTAATAAGATACATCCCATTTGCTGGCACTTGACTTTCTTGGTATGTATTGTAAGTTGTATAAATATAAAAATCTCCTGTTAAATGTGAGATTTTAAGTTTCGCATTTTCTGTTTGTCCGAAAATATTTGTCAGAGAAAAAATAAATGCAACTGTCAATAAAATTGTCCGCATAATGTTTCTGTATATTATTGATGATGGTCTGTAAAATTACCGCTACCGTTTAGATCTATACTGTTTCGGTTTAAATCGCAGTTTCTTATCCTTTTGAGCTAAAGTAATAGATTGAAGTGAATTTCCAAATTGAGAGGGAACGGAGATTGAAACGTGGTGCATTTTGTCCCATATTCCTCATCTATTTTTGCAGTGGCTTTTTTGCATGAAGCCTAACTTGTTTATATTTCTTTCAACCCATAGGGATGAAAAAGGAATTCTCTTCTTTTTTAAAAGTTATTCATAGATAGACATATAACCAGACTGCACACCAATAGAAAAGCAATAGTCCTTTAATCCCGACTATTGCTCTTTATTCAATTCAAAATTTAACATTCTAAATTCAACACCTCCTCATTAGCACTTCAACATTAACTACTTTCCTTTATTTATTTCTTTCGCCCATGCATCTTTTAAACCCACTGTCTGGTTAAAGATCAACTTCTCCGACGTAGAATCTGCGTCCAGGCAGAAGTAGCCTTTCCTAAGAAATTGATACCTTTCTTCGGGCCTGGTATTCTTTAATTCCGGTTCGGCATATACTGTTGGCATTACCTTTAATGAATCAGGATTGATGTAGTCTTTAAAATCTCCTTCAGCATCGCCAAGGTCTTCTACTTTGAAAAGCCTGTCGTAAATCCTTAATTCTACCGGCAATGCGTGTGGGATGCTAACCCAATGAAGGGTACCTTTCACCTTAATTTCGGAAGTGTCTGAACCGCTTTTGCTTTCAGGGATATAGGTGCAACGTACTTCCTTGATTTTGCCTGACTCATCTTTCACCACCTCCTCACATTTAATTATGTAGGCGTGTTTCAGTCTGACCATTTGTCCGGGAGCCAAACGAAAATATTTCTTTGGAGGCTCCTCCATGAAATCGTCTTGCTCTATATATATTTCCCGGCTGAAAGGAATGGCTCTGTCTCCGGTATTTTCCATTTCCGGATTGTTCTCCCCTTGAAGCATTTCTTCTTTGCCTTCCGGATAATTGGTGATGACAATCTTTAAAGGATCAAATACTACCATTCGTCGGGAGGCAATCTTATTTAAATGTTCTCTTACACAGAATTCAAGCAACCCAATATCAATCAGGTTTTCCCTTTTTGCCACGCCTATTTTATCACAAAAATCCCTGATGCTTTCGGGCGTATATCCCCTTCTTCTTGCAGCGCTAAGTGTAGGCATTCTCGGATCGTCCCATCCGCTTACATATTTTTCATTCACCAGTTGCAATAGTTTCCTTTTGCTCATGACGGTATAGGTAATGTTCAACCGGGCAAACTCATATTGTTTGGAAGGGAAGATCTCCAGATTACTAATAAACCAATCGTATAATTCTCTGTGCGGAATAAACTCCAGTGTACAAATGCTGTGCGTGATATTTTCGATGGCATCGCTTTGTCCATGGGCAAAGTCATACATCGGATAGATGCACCATTTGTCACCAGTTCTGTGGTGATGGGCATGTTTGATACGATACATCAGCGGGTCCCTCATGTGCATGTTGATGTGCTTCATGTCAATCTTGGCCCTTAATACCTTTTCGCCGTCTTTGTATTTACCTTCTTTCATTTCATTGAACAGCCGAAGGTTTTCCTCTATGCTCCGGCTTCTGAACGGACTATCAGTGCCGGGAGTAGTCGGCGTGCCTTTTTGTTTGGCAATTTCTTCACTGGTACTGTCGTCTACATAGGCCAGGTCTTTTTTGATCAGTTTAACCGCAAATTCATATAAGGTGTCAAAATAATCGGAAGAATATAATTCCTGGGACCAGTTAAATCCCAACCATTTCACATCCTCTTTTATACTTTCCACATATTCGGTTTCTTCGGTCGAAGGATTGGTATCGTCAAACCGTAGATTGGTTTTCCCGCCGTATTTATTGGCAAGTCCAAAATTCAGGCAAATGCTTTTTGCATGACCGAGGTGGAGATATCCATTAGGTTCGGGTGGAAATCTTGTAAGTATGGTTTTATATTTTCCTGATTTAAGGTCTGATTCTACAATTTCTTCAAGAAAGTTCAGGCTTTTTTCTTCTCCCATGTTCATTTATATAGCGATTTTGCAAAAATATCATTTTAATGAGGAACAAAGATTCATTAATAATAATTATTTGGGAAATTAAATTTAGTGGGAAGTGGGAAGCGGGAGGTAGGAAGATGTTAAACTGTGTTCCTTGTGATTCAGGTGAAGAACTGTGAAGTATTCCGTAGACTAAAAAGAGTAACGACCAAGAGTTTATTACTTTGACATTATTTTAAATATGAGAGTTTTTGGTTTTGCGGATAATAAAATTTATCTAATTTTTTATCTCAGTAAAATTTAGGTCGTTAAAATCTTTTAAATTGATCTTTTAAACCTTCCTAAAACTTTAGCCAATGGAACTTACCGTCAATGGAATAAAGCATCAAATAAAATCAGACTCCAAAACGAGCCTCCTGAATGTAATCCGTGAAGAATTAAATATGACGGGTAGCAAATATGGCTGCGGAGAAGGTGTCTGTGGTTCGTGCACTGTACTTTTGGATGGAAATGCTGTAAGGTCTTGTATAGTAGAAGCTGGAGAGGCTTCCGGAAAACAGATTACAACGATTGAAGGTGTTTCGGAAAGTGAAAAGCTGCATCCGGTACAACAATCCTTTCTGAAGGAAGATGTATTTCAATGCGGTTACTGCGCCCCGGGAATGGTGATGTCGGCAGTAGGGCTTTTAAAAAAGAACGCCTCTCCTTCAGAAGAGGAAATCATTGAAGCCATGAACGGAAATATTTGTCGTTGTGGAGAGTATCCTAAGATAGTTAAAGCAATACAGCAAGTTTCACAAGGTTAATCTATGATGTGCTAATTTGTTTATGTGAAAATGCGATAATAAAAAGCAACACAAATGAACTATTTAGATAAAGTAAACTTCCCCATACCACGAACTCCATACTTCAAACCCAATAAAATGCAAGTACACGAAATTGAAAACATCGAACGCCATTCTACTGATAAAAACGGTATAGAATCAAAAGATGGATCTTTAATCAGCAGGAGAAGATTCTTCAATTACCTGGGCGGAGGAATTGCTGTCGTAATGGTTTCAGGCCCTTTGCAGGCTTTTAATCAACCAAAAACATCTCAACTAGAAAGATTTGACGATGATCAGATTGCTGCATGGCTCCATATAGGTGAAGATGGAAAAATAACCGTTTTCACGGGCAAGGTGGAAGTTGGCCAAAACATAAGGACTTCCCTTACACAGATTGTAGCGGAAGAACTTCAGGTTCCTGTACAATCCATTACCATGATCATGGGAGACACCGACCTTACTCCTTATGATCGAGGGACATTTGGAAGCAGAACAACTCCAACCATTAATACTAAACTTCAAAAAGTAGCGGCTACGACCCGGGAAATTCTGTTGGATCAGGCGGCTGAAAAATGGAAAACAAAAAAGGAATTGCTAAAGGTATCCGGAGGAAAAATCGTCAATACCAAAAATCAAAACAGTATTGAATATGGAACGCTGACCAAAGGAAAAAAAATAGTACACCCCATTGATGTTAATGTAAAAGTAACACCGGCAACACAATGGAAAATTGCAGGCAAGCCCGAACAAAAAGTGGACGCGGAAAGAATCATCACTGGCAAGCATCAATATGTTTCCGATATGAAGTTGCCGGAGATGGTTTATGGAAAGATTTTACGGGCACCTACTATTAAATCCAACCTTCAATCGGCAAATGTTGACATAGCCAAATCAATGGATGGAGTAAAAGTGGTAAGGGAGAAAGATTTCATAGGCGTAACGGGACCAGACTTACAAACTGCTATAAAAGCAATTAACTCTATAAAAGCAGAATGGAATATTAGCGAGCAACCTTCTAAAGGCGAGATCTTTGATTATTTTAAAGAGAAGGCATCAAAGGAAAATAATCAAAATGTAACCGGCAATCTAAATCAAGGATTTGAAGCAGCAGAAAAAACCCTTAAAGCGTCCTATACTATTGATTATATCGCACATGTACCTATGGAACCCAGGGCTGCTTTGGCTTTGTGGGAAGGAGAAAAGCTTACGGTATGGACGGGAACTCAAAGACCATTCGGAGTAAGGGAGGAACTGGCCGAGCATTTTGGTATCAAGGAAGAAATGATCAGAGTGATCATGCCTGATACCGGTTCTGCTTTTGGGGGCAAACATTCTGGGGAAGCGGCCATTGAAGCTGCCAGACTAGCAAAAGCAGTTCAAAAACCGGTAAAGGTTGTATGGACCCGGGAAGAAGAATTTGTATGGGCTTATTTACGTCCTGCAGGCTTAATTGAAATAAATGCTGGCTGCGCTAAGGACGGAACAATTACTGCATGGGAATTCCATAATTACAATTCGGGGGATGCAGGCTTGGAAAGTTTATATACCATGCCCAATAAGACCACTAACTTTCACTGGATAGATTCTCCTTTCAAACAAGGTTCTTACAGGGCGCTTGCAGCTACCGCCAATAACTTTGCGAGGGAGTCTCATATTAACGAAATGGCCCGGATGATAAATATGGATCCTTTGGAATTCAGGTTAAAAAACCTGAAAGATGACCGGATGAAAGACGTACTTAATGCAGCAGCGAAGGCCTTTGGGTGGAAGAATAGAAAACCTGCTGAAAATCATGGCTTCGGTATTGCCTGCGCTTTTGAAAAAGCAGGATATGTGGCGACTTGTGCGGAGGTAGTGGTAGATCCGACCACGGACGAAGTTAAAATTGTGCGGGTTTCGGAGGCTTTCGATTGCGGCACGGTAATAAACCCGCATCACCTGGAAGGACAAATAGTAGGCGCAGTTATTCAGGGCTTGGGTGGTGCATTATTTGAAAGCATTGATTTTGAGAATGGTAAAATCCTTAACCCAAAACTTTCTCAATACAGAGTTCCAAGATTTAAAGACGTGCCACCAATAGAAGCGATAATCGTAGACAATAAAGTTCTTCCCTCTTCCGGAGCGGGAGAAACACCTATATTGGGTATTGCCCCTGCGATCAGGGAAGCTATTGTGAGTGCAACCGGAATAAAATTATATACAATGCCCCTTGTTCCCAATGGGAAAGTAACTAAAGAAATAAAGCCATAAAAAAAGGCCGGCTCTTAAAAACCGGCTTTTTTTAATTCAATATCCTAATTTTAGTTATTTATTCAATTCATTCAATAATTGAATGCTGTTTCAATAATTATTGCCTGGTAATTCTCCACCAGTTGATGTTCCATCCGCCAGCCTGAGCGTAAATTCCAAAATTGTAAGTACCGGCATTTATGTTAACCGTATGGGAAACAGTGGTCCAGTTTTGCCATCCGCCAGTGTTAGGAACAGTACGTGATCCCAATTGAATGGCTCCTCCGTTTAAGTCTAAAGAAAGTACACCTGATCCATTTGGGCTGGCAACTCTATATTCT
>DASPJL010000016.1:0-25584 GCA_035628645.1 Cytophagales bacterium
CAAGGCAGAGACGGCATGATTCCAGCCACGGACAATGTAAACAACACACAATCTGCCTGGGGAGCTAAACTAGATCCTAATTTAATGGTTCCGATCTACAATGGAGAAACTAAGCCCTATGGATTGGTAAATGATAACATCCTGAGCTTTTTCCGCACAGGCTCTACAGCAATAAATACACTTTCATTCTCAGCAGGAAAAGACAAGTCCAATGTGAGAGTTTCAATTTCTGATTTAAGAAATAAAGACATTATTCCTAAAACAGGTTTAACGAGAAATACTTTCTTGATCAACAGCAGTGTGGGTTTAGGAAAGAAGTTGACCATCAGTGGGAAAGTTAACTACATTACTGAACGTGTGGATAATAGACCGGCGCTTTCTGACAACCCTAATAATGTAGGCCTTGCGGTGATAGGAATAGCCCCAAATTTTGATCAGCAATGGTTGGCTGAAGGTTACAAAGATGAATTCGGCCGGTACAATGATTGGAACGGAAATATTTATCGCATAAATCCCTATTGGTCCATAAATGAGATTTCCAACTATTCCAAGAAGGATAGGATTATAGGCTTCCTTCAGGCAAACTATGATTTTACGGATTGGCTTAGTTTCCAAGTAAGAGGTGGAACAGACTTTTACAACTTCCGGTATACCAATTTTTCTCCTAAAGGAACACCGGTTTGGGAAACAGGCGCTTTAGAAGAAGTGAACAGAAATGTTGCAGAAAACAATTATGAAGCTTTATTAAAGTTTGATAAATCTTTTGGAGAAGACTTCTTTACGACAGCTTTTGTCGGAGGAAATGTTATGCATTATCAATCAGAGGCCTTTACTCAGACAGGGTCAGGAATGGTACTGGAGGATGTGGAGAAAATAACAAACTTCACCAATCAGCAAAATGGATATGGGTTTTCTGAGAGACAAATCAATTCGGTTTTTGGAGCAATTCAAACAGGATATAAAGGGACTTATTTTGTAGATGCGACCTTCAGGAACGATTGGTATTCTACTTTGAGAAAAGGTCTTAATTCTTATTTCTATCCTTCTATATCAGGAAGTTTTGTTTTTTCTAATCTTATTCCTCAGATTACGCCACTTTCCTTTGGTAAGTTAAGGGCATCCTGGGCTTCAGTAGGCGGGGATTATGATCCTTATAATCTAAGTTTAACTTATGGACTCAAGAATTTTTCGCTTTTAGGAAAACCATTAGGAGAAATTTCGAATACCAGCATTCCAAACCTGGACATAAAACCTACCAGAACTTATTCTTATGAATTCGGTACGGATTTAAAATTCTTTAATAATAGACTAGGAGTGGATTTAACTTATTACAACACAAGAACCGTTAATCAAATTATCCCCCTGACCGTACCTTCAACAAGTGGTTATGGCTCTGCAGTAGTTAATGCAGGAGAAATAAGAAATCAAGGAGCGGAAATAATGATAACAGCTACCCCCCTTAAAAAAAGTGATTTTTCATGGGATGTTATTGTGAATTATTCAAGAAACATTAACAGTGTAGTGGAGCTTCACCCACAAGTAAAAGATTACTTACTTGCCAACGCAAGATGGGCCGGAGCCGCGATAATGGCAACAGAAGGAGCAACTTATGGTGTAATCGTAGGCAAGAAGTTGATGAGGGATCCTGATGGAAATGTAATTCACAATGCGGCCGGGCTTCCAACTTATGGAACCGAGCAGGAAGTTCTTGGGAAAGGAACCTATGACTGGCTTTCAGGAATAACGAATACATTTTCTTATAAAGGATTCAGATTAAGCGCCTTGATTGATATTAAGGTAGGCGCTGATGTGTATTCTATGAGCAATGCAATCGCCCATGCAAACGGTACTTCAAAAGAAACCCTTGAAGGCCGTGATGAATGGTATGCGTCAGAAGAAGCAAGATTGGCTGCAGGGGTAAGTCCTGATGCCTGGACACCGACCGGAGGGTTTGTAGGTAAAGGGGTAATAAATGTTGGAACGGCAGATAACCCACAGTATGAAACCAATACGTTAGCTGTTAATCCCCAAGGTTATTGGAATTCAATGTTTGAAGGATCACCTGAACCTTTTATCTATGATGCTACTTATGCAAAATTGAGGGAACTAACTTTTGGATATACATTCCCTTCAACATTCACAGATAAAACTCCTTTTGAAGGATTATCCTTTTCTTTTGTCGCAAGAAATCTCTTTATCCTTTATAACAATATTCCAAATGTAGATCCGGAATCAAGTTATAATAATGGAAACGGACAGGGTTTTGAATACGGTTCTATTCCTTCAAGGAGAAGTTTTGGATTTAATCTTAATGCCAAATTCTAATTTTTAAAATTACCTTATTATGAAAGTACCTAACATATATATAAAATTTTGTACCCTCTTTTTACTTCTCATTCTGTTCACAGGGTGTAAAGATTTTGAAGAGATGAATCAAAATCCGTCCACCTCTACGGATATGGACCCAAACATTATGCTACCTACCATTCAAATGCAATTATCAGGTGGAATGTTTGAGCAATGGCGAAATGGTTTTATCTATTCTGAAGAGTGGATGCAGCATTGGGCGGGAGAATATGCTTCTACAGAATTTGGCGGTAAAGGTCAAAAAAGTGATGTTTATATGACTGCCTTGTGGGATACTCAATATCCCAGGGAAGTGAAAAATGTGGTGGATATGGTCATCAGGACAACAGATGATGAAACGAAAGTAAACATCAATGCGGTTTCCAGGATCATGAAGACTTATATTTTCTCAAGATTAACCGACCTTTATGGAGATCTTCCTTATTTTGAAGCAGGTACAGGATATTACAACAATGTTCTTGCACCTAAATATGATCCTCAACAGGATATTTATAATGACTTCTTTCTTGAACTTGATAAAGCAACAAAGGCGCTGGATGCTTCAAAAGATCCAATTACTCAGGATCTTTATTTTAATGGGGATATTTCTAAATGGAAAAAATTTGGAAATTCATTGAGATTGAGATTGGCAATGAGATTGACCAAAGCGGACATTGCAAAAGCGCAAACAGAAGCAGAAGCCGCTATTGCAGGTGGAACAATGGAAAGCAATGGAGATATGGCGGTTATGCAACACATTGATGTTCCTTTTGGAGGGGATGTATTTGGAGGCAATGGTACTTCCTATGTTTTCATGAACAGTTCTCCTGCTGAAAGTACGTTTAGAATTTCCACTACGCTTGCTGATTATCTTGTAAATACTTCTGACCCCAGACTTAGGATATTTGCTGCTTCTTACCTAAAAGACGAGAATCGTACTGATGTAACGGATGCGGTATTAGCCTCTTTGGGAAGTTATCAGGATATGTCCTTGCTTCCAAGCAAATTTTTATATGAAGCTACTGGTGGTCCAATTACAGTTGATGTAAACGGAACACCAACAGAAATAGCCAGAGCGTATCAGTTAATGCAGCCTTCAAAATATATTTCAAAAATAGATGCGCCTTATGTGATGATGAGCTATGCAGAGGTAGAATTGTGGAAAGCAGAAGCAGCTTTCAGAGGATGGAACACAGGCGCTTCGGCAGCGGACCATTTTAGCAAAGCATTAGATGCAGGTGTAAAGCAAATGACTGTTTACGGAGCTCCGGAAGTTGCTCAGTCAGCCGTTGATAATTTTGTCGCTGCCAATCCTCTGACTGCAGGAAAAGAACTAGAGCAAATTAATTCACAATTGTGGGTGAATTTTGTAATGAACGGACAAGAAGCTTATGCCAACTGGAGAAGATCAGGTTTTCCTGCCTTGATATATCCAAATCCGGTTCCCGGTGTAAATCAATCCAATGGTCAGATTCCAAGAAGGATGCAGTATCCTGTTAACGAATATCTGCTTAACGGAGCGAACGTGGCCGAAGCTGTTGCCAGGATTCCTGGTGGAGCGGACGACTGGACAGCGCGAGTATGGTGGGACAAAGAATAAATGGATGATCACTATTTAAACAGAAAAAAATGAAAAATTTAAGATATATATTAATTATACAACTCGCCTTTGCACTACTCTTCTCGGGTTGTAAAGAAGAGGATACGAATCCTGTATTTACCGATGATGCCATTCCAAGAATATTTGGTTGGTCAACTGATAATATCTATACCACCAATATTACGGATACCCTCTCCATAGGCCTGAAGGTGTCTCCTTCCGAAGGAGCTACATATGAATGGACTGTAGATGGGCAATCCGTCGGGAACTCTACAACCTTGGAATACCTCTTTTCAGAACCCAAAAGTTACGCTGTAAAATTCGCCGTAACCAGAAATGGAGTAACGAACTCAAGAGAGGCAGAAGTGATAGTAATCAAACCATTCGTGCCAAAAACCTATACTAAAAAGATGGTAGGGTTTTTAACTGGCGCGGGGACTTTGGCCGATGTAGATATGGCCAATCTTACTCATTTGGTTATTTCATCAGCGGTAGTGGGACAAATTGAAGGAAGTGAGGCGGTGGTAGATACTTCATTTGCCGCAGGCATGGGCCTTTCGCTTCTTGTAAAAGCTGCCCATAATGCTGGTGTCTACGTAATGTTGGATGTTACAGGTAAAGTAGTGCCTGTAAATGGCGGAGGATTTTATGCAGATTATGGCTTTGCCAATGTAATAGCCGATCCTGCAAAACAGGCAAAAGCAATAGAAACAATAATGAAATTTGCTACAGACAATAATCTTGATGGGGTAAATCTTTATGTAAATAACTCTTCTGAAGGTAGTCTTGGGCCAGTAGATGATGCAAAGCTGGCGGCCTTTTTCAAGGCAGTGGCTGCGGCAAGGCCTGAAGGACCTAATGGGAAATTTTTCCTGACAGCCTCAGTTCCGGGCGGCTGGACAACAAGCGCTTTCAAAAGCATTGCCACTGTAGAAGAAGTTGATTGGGTAAATATTCAGCCTTACAGATATGAAGACTTGGCGCCAACGGATCATGGTCCGTTATGGGCTGCAAATGACCTTGCTGCCACCTGGATGAGCTTTGGATTACCTAAGGAGAAAATTGTGATCGGATTCCCTGCTTTCGGACTTCATTATTTTATGCCTAAAGACGGCACAGAAGTAGGTTGGGGCAATTTATGGATGTTCACTGCCTATAAAAGCTTTAAAGAGATCTTGACACTCGATGCCAATGCACATACCAAAGACAAACTGGATGTTGACGATGGTATATACTACGACGGACATCCGAAAATTCAGCAAAAAGCACAACTGGTTTTGGATAATGATTTTGGTGGATTGATGATATGGAGCCTTGAAAGTGATACCAGAGCTCCTGAAAAATCTTTACTAAAGACTGCAAATGCTGCTTTGGGAAATTAACCTTATCATAAAACCGGCTTTGCTAATTTTTAAATGATCAAGGCTGGTTTTAATAGCGAAGTAGAAAGAGTCATTAAACAATTCTGAAATAGTTTATATAAAAGAAGCCGGGATTTCCCGGCTTCCTTATTTATCTGCAATAAATCCGAGTAATTTCTGACGATCAGAAATATCGGTAATTAAAGTTTCTCCACATTCACTGCATTAAGGCCTTTTTTGCCTCTTACTACTTCAAAGGAAACTTTGTCATTTTCTCTGACCTCATCTACCAATCCACTTACATGGACAAAAGTTTCTTCATCTGAATTGTCGTGTTTAATAAAACCAAATCCTTTAGCATCGTTAAAGAATTTCACTGTACCTTGTTGTTGCATTACTTTACTTTTTTTAATTATTAAATTGATATTTATTATTTAGTCTTCTCTTCTGTTTACCATTATTCTTTTACCGAAAAACGATTTATTGTTTAAGCTTTTGATGGCGTTCAATGCATCCTCTTCTGATACCATTTCTACAAACCCAAAACCTCTGAATTTTCCAGTATAAGAATCTTTCACCACTTTTACTGAATTTACTAACCCAAACTCGGTAAAGATTTTATGCAGATTGTTCTCATCCATCTGTTTACTCAAGTTTCCTATAAAAATATTCATGTTTTGTTATTTATAATTAATGATGATAATCTAAGTAAGAGTGAATTATTAGCTGAAATGTAGGTATTGTTACAGGACAGGGAAAAAGAGGCACAAATGCTTATGATGGAAATTTAAGCGTTTTAAAGCATTATCTCCCTTAAAATCACAAATTAAAAGATAATGTCCTTAAGTTTAACCTCCCTTTTTTAATTGTTACTTAATAACATCTATTGGGCTACCTTCTTTAAAACAGGTATCTTATCAAAATAAACTTCCACCGAATTATAAAATTTTAAGTAAAACAAGTTGGGTTCCATTTGAATAAGTAAATTTTTTTCCTGAGGGGTAAGTTGATAATCCATTAGCACTCCTACGTCGATGTTTATGTTTGGTTTTATAAATTATTCTCGCTTTAGAATTATATCTTTTCAAAGACAAATCTAAAATGATCCATTGTTTCTCTTTCAAAGCAAACTTTATTAGGACTGACCTTAAACACTGCTATCTGGTGCCTGAACTCGCTGTTTGTCAAATAGCTTGGAATAAGTGAAGCATAAAGCCAGTATTTTTTTAGGTTGAATTTCCTAAAAGCTTTTCTCCATCTTTTAATGGTTTCAATATAATCTAACCTGCCGCTGCTTTTAGATACAAGTTTAAAATAAGGCTCTGCATTTTTTATCACCTGTGAATCTCCGTAAGGAAGCCATGAACCGGGAAATTCTTTGATCATTAAACCCAGTGTATAAGAATCTATATTGCTTTTGTCGTCTACTGTAATTTTTTCCAAAGGCAACATATTTTTGCTGAAGACCATAGTTTGCATATAAAATCTTCCTCCTTCAGGAAGTAACGCATGCAAACTTTTGAAAAAATTGGAATAAATTTCATCTTGTTTACCTGCTTTGTATTCCTCTATCGAACAAAAATGTTCGAGCCCACCAATACAGGTGATGGCGTCAAAAATGCCATAGTCTTCAGGAGTAATTGTTCTACAATCCTTTACACTTACATCCAGTCCATTTTTTACACAAGCTTCAGCTTGTCCTGTTGATAAGGTTACTCCTTTTCCATTGGCGCCCAGTTTCTTTATGTAGTTGAGAAAAGGTCCCCATCCACAAGCCATGTCTAGCGCTTTAGTGCCTTTTTTTATATTTAGGCTTTCTGCGATGAATTTATGTTTTCTTTCCTGAGCTTCCTGAATGGAAAGTGAAAAATCGCCGTCGAATTTGGCCCCGCTATAATCTCCTGTTTCTCCTAAACTTAACCTGAATATTTTATCAATTGTAGTATAAGTAAAGTCAAGGTCTTCTTTGTTGGCCATTAATATTGTGTTTAAATTATGTAAAATATAAAGATTGTATCAATCTGATTTTTGATGAAAAAAACCTGATTGATTTTTTAAAATGAGAGACGAAGAATAATAGCTGTAAAGCGGTCTGACTATGCTTTTCCTAACCTTTTCAAATGCATTAAATGGGAATAAAAAGCGCTTATAAAGGAAGAATATTCTATGTAAGCGATGTCAAATTCCTTACAGGTTTCCTTTACTATTTTATTTATTTTAGGATAATGTATGTGACTTATTTTTGGAAACAGGTGATGCTCGACCTGAAAGTTTAGCCCTCCCAGTAACCAGGAAATAATTTTGCTGTTGGTACCGAAATTAGCTGTAGTAACCAGTTGATGAATGGCCCATTCATTTTCAATTTTATGGGTAGCATCATCCGGTTTTGGAAAGCTCGTGCCTTCCACTACATGAGCTAGTTGAAATACAATACTGATAAAAAGACCGCAAACAAAAGATACGATAAGATATCCCAGCGCTGCTTTTACAAAGCCAACCATAATGATCGGTAGTACCATATAAACCATTATATAGGAAAGCTTGGTTGCCCAAAAAACGAAATGTTCTTTAAAAGTCAGGTTTTTAAGCTGCGATCCCTGGGCTACTTTGCGGGAGAAATATTTTTCAAAATCCTGGTAAAAGATCCATGCAAGATAAGAGATACCGTAAAGAAATATCCAGTAAACGAATTGAAATCTATGAAACCAACGTCTGGGTTGGTTGTCATTAACCCTCATGAAAGGCTCTATGTCAATATCCGAATCTAATCCTTCAATATTTGTGTAAGTGTGATGATTGATGTTATGTTTTATTTTCCAGAAAAAGGAGTTGGCGCCAAGGACATTGAGAAAATAAGCGGAAACGTTGTTTAGCCATTTATGTTTTGAAAAGGTTTGGTGTCCTCCTTCATGGGAAATATTAAAACCAATAATGGCAAAATTTATTCCCAGCAAAGCACACAAAAGTATGGATAAGAAGGCACCAGGAGTATAAAATACCAATATTATGTAAAGGAAAATGGCTAAGCTAACCTGGAAAATGCTCTTCAAGTAAAGCGGCACATTTCCGGCTCTATGAATTTTATTGCTTTCAAAATATTCATCCACCCTCTTTTTTAGGGACTGGAAAAAGGGACTTTGTGTATTATTAAAACTTACTTTAGACATACCTGTTTGTTATTGCATTTATTAGAAGAATTAAGTTCTCTATTATACACGATTTTAAAGAATTTTTTTAAAGGTTTTTGCCAAGGATTGATGAATATTTAAGAGAGGCTGTCCAAAAAGTCTTCCAGAACTTATTTCGGGATCTTTAAGTCATTTAATAATAGATGCTTAAGATGATAAAATAAATTCAGCACAACAGAAAAACGTACTTTTGGAACACCCCCTTTTAAGTCTTGTGAATTTAGTTGCCATTCATGCATCTATCCATCAAATGACTTTAGGTTCATTGCTTCCCCTGAAATCTCACCCTACCTGTAAAACTTAAGAGATTTTTCGTAATGCATCCTTTTAATTAGTTGCATGAGCACATCAATTAATTAGCACATTTTATTGTGTACTCTAATTGTTTTCTCTCTGATTAACCATAAGTCTTTTCCCCTGAAAAGTTTGATTGTTCAGGTTTTTTATTGCTTCCAATGCTTCCGTGTTTGAAAACATTTCTACGTATGCACATCCTCTGAATCGCCCGGTGCCCAAGTCTGTAACCAGGTTTACAGATTTTAAAAGTCCGAAAGGTTTGAAGATTTTATGGAGGTCCCGTTCATCAACTTCTTTACTTAAATTTCCGACGAAAATATTCATGTTTACAGAATTTATGTTTAACAATTTATTATGAAAGGAGGCCTAATTAGACCACCTTTTTTTGAATTTATTACCACGGGTGAAATTTTCACTGCGATTGGATCTGTTAAAAGGCCTGTTTTTGCTTTTCGGTTTTACCACAGCAGTAAATTCCACATTTGATTCATAGGGATGTTCCTTCACTATGGAAATATTGATGTTGGCCAGTTTGTTTATGTCTTTTAAAGAACTTCTTTCTTCAGCATCGCAAAATGACAAAGCTGTGCCCTTCGTACCCGCTCTTCCAGTTCTACCGATTCTATGAATATAAGTTTCGGGAGTATTGGGTAGTTCATAGTTGATCACAAAGCTCAGGTCATTAACATCTATTCCTCTGGCAGCTATGTCTGTTGCCACAAGAACCCTGGTTGTTTTTCTTTTGAAGTTGTTCAATGCACGTTGTCTTGCTACCTGTGATTTGTTTCCATGGATGGCTTCTGCATTAATCCCGGATCTGTTAAGATCCTGAACTACTTTGTCTGCCCCGTGTTTTGTTTTAGTAAACACCAGTACATTTTGAATTTCTTCTTTGTTGATGATGTGTTGAAGCAATGCTTTTTTGTCTCCTTTTTCTACAAAATAAACCATTTGATTGATGGTTTCGGCAGCGGAAGATTCCGGCGTAACCTCAACTTTTACAGGGTCTTTTAAAATAGATGCCACCAGTGTTTTGATTTCAGCCGGCATTGTTGCCGAGAAAAATATGGTTTGTCTGGTAGAAGGAAGTTTGGTGATAATTTTACGGATATCATTTATAAAACCCATATCGAGCATTCTGTCTGCCTCATCCAATACCAGGTTTTCCACCTTATTCAGGTTTACAAAACCCTGATTGATTAAATCCAACAACCTTCCCGGCGTAGCCACCACAATATCGACACCTCTACGAAGAGCCGTAGTTTGTGTATGTTGAGATACCCCTCCGAAAATAACGGTGTGTTTAAGTCTCAAATGTTTTCCATAAGTGCCAAGGCTTTCGCCTACTTGTACAGCCAGCTCTCTGGTTGGAGTTAAAATAAGAGCCTTGATCCCTGTGGTCGTTGTTTTGTTTTGCAACAATTGTAAAACAGGAATAGCAAATGCCGCTGTTTTTCCTGTACCCGTCTGAGCGCAGGCAAGCAAGTCTTTCCCTTCTAATACATGAGGAATGGCTTGAGCCTGAATTGGCGTGGGCGTAGTATATCCCGCGTCCTTAAGAGCCCTTAAAATCGGCTCTATTATATTTAAATTTTTAAATAACATACATTTTTTTTAAGTGATAAAGAAGACCGTGTGTCGGTTTCTTTTGTGATTGTTTTCCCGGTTTGAAAATTATCCTGACCAAACGATTAAAACAATTGATCTTTAATTGATAATTAAACCATGGTGAACCTTAAGAGTTTACCAGGTACCCTTGAAATTTATACAGGAGAAATGTGATGGAAAGGCCGGAATAATTTTGGACGTTCGATACTATATTATTTATAGTACACATGTCTCGTTTACAATTTGTATTCTTTCTTTGATAATGAATAAGATCGATAATTAAAATTTATTTAGTATTTACATCTCCTTGGGGGACTTAAACTGAGATGTAAGTAGAAAATACAGAACAGATAATAAAGAACCTCAAAAAAAATTCTTTGCAAAAGTAGGTAAAAAAATTGGAAATTCAAATTATTTTTTGCAATGACATCTTAATTCCTTTGGAATAGCCCTGAAATGGCAAAGAAAATAAAGGAAAATCAGATTGGGGCAACAATAAATTGGAAGAAATTTGTTAAATAATTAGGTAATTTAAAGAAAACTAATATACTTTGCCTTGAACCTATAATAATATAATAATGCCTACTGGAACAGTAAAGTTTTTTAATAACGCCAAAGGATTTGGTTTTATAGTACAAGATGATTCCCAACAAGAAGTTTTCGTTCATGTATCTGGGTTAAGTGATCAAGTTAGAGAAAATGATAAGGTGACCTTCGATTTAGAGAGAGGTAAAAAAGGTATGAATGCAGTTAATGTCAAGAAAACGAGATAGACAAACTTCTATAAATTGACTTTTAAAAACCTGTCAAGATTCGACAGGTTTTTTATTTTTCGGGTAAATAAGAATTAAAGGTTGCTCACAGATTACTCGGATTTTCACAGATTATTCTTTTCTGTGTAAATCTGTGTGAATCTGTGAGATAAGTAAGAATAAAGAGTTTGCTCCCAGATTATCCGGATTTTAACGGATTATTTTACCTTTCTGTGCGAATCACTGGAATCTGTGCGAAAAATAGAAAAAAGTACTCACGAATTATTCCCGCCATTGCACTCAACCCAACCACTAAAATGTGTCAGGGGCGCCTGTAGGTGCTGCTTCCCGGTCGGTCATTGTAAAGGCGATTTCTTTTTGACGGAGAAGGTTTACAATTTCTTCTTCATGGTTTGTCAGGAAAACTACGGAATAATCCTTTTCGTCCGACCCTTTGGAAAGATTGGAAATTTGATTCGCTAACTCCTCATCATCTGACAAAAATCTTTTGTTGACTTCAATATAGAACATGGCTTTATGAGGTTAAAATGACTTTAAAATTATATTTATTCAGACTTCTGCTAGTTCAAATCCTGCCTCTTTTATCTTTTTCTTTATCTTATCAGTTTTGAGACCTAAACCAGTTACCGTCAGGAAATGATTCTGATCCAGGAGATCCAGGTACCAGTATTGAACGTCTTTTTCATTATCCAATATTTTCCTTATAACCGTTACTCCATTTACGTCATCAATATTTGTTTTGTATTTGAACGTATTCATAGTTGACATTTTTTTGGATTAAAGGCCATCCTAATTATCTTTTATTGAGCACGATGATTTTAGAAAATAGTTTTGGTTATAATCTTCCCTTTCTTGGACGTACTAATAAATTAAAAATCAATGGCGCTTGTGATCAAGAATGGTTTGCGGTGCGTAACAACTCCAGGTAATGTTAAATTTTGAGTATTTGTGTTGATTTATTTCCTTTTTTCAACGCTATCGTTTCCACATCGTTATTCTATAGTAATATGTCTTAGTTTAATTAATAATCTTATGGGCTACATTGAAACAGGAAAAGGAGGAATGGGGAATTCCATCCGTCTATATTATGAAGAATGGGGAAACGGACGACCGGTAGTATTTATTCATGGATGGCCCTTGAGCCACGAAATGTGGGAGTATCAGCTAACGGAATTGCCAAACCATGGCTTACGGTGCATTGCCTATGACAGAAGAGGTTTTGGCAAATCAGATAAACCCTGGCAAAGTTATGATTATGACACCCTGGCCGATGACCTGAAAAGTGTGTTGGAAGAGTTGAACTTAAGAAATGTCACGTTAGTAGGCTATTCAATGGGTGGCGGTGAAGTGGTACGCTATTTCAGCAAACACGGAGGAGAAAGGGTTTCAAAAGTAATACTGGTGGGTTCTGTTGCGCCTTATCTCTTAAAAACAGATGATAATCCTGAAGGCGTGGATCGTCAGACATTTGAGGAAATGGAGAAGAAAATTAAAGAAGACAGGCCGGCATTTCTTTCGGCTTTTGGAAAGCAATTTTTTGGAGTAAATCTGGTAAGTCATCCTGCCAGTGAGGACCTGCTTCGCTGGGCTCAAGCTCTGGCATTGATAGGTTCCCCTAAAGCTACTTTAGAATGTTTGTGGTCTTTTGCTGAAACGGATTTCAGAAATGAGGTAAGTTCAATTCGTGTTCCTACTCTCATCATTCATGGAGACAGTGATAATATTGTTCCGATAGAACTAACCAGCAAAAAAGTAGCTGAGACTATTCCCGGCGCTCAGTACTTGGTTTATGAAGGCGCACCGCATGGTCTGTTTTATACAGAAAAGGAAAGGCTGAATAATGACATTCTTGAATTTGTGGTTGAAAATAGGGAAAACAATCCAGCCATCTTAAATCCACAAAGCTTTCAAAATAGTGAAATATAAAAGCGGAGAGCCAGAAGTTGGGAAGAGAAGATTAGAAGTCTTCCTGCTTCCCGCTTCCTTTCATATTTATAAAATGATGAAAAGAAAAGGTTCATTTATGAATTGACCTTCGGCATTCGGTTCAATTCATAATTCGTACTTCTTCCCCCTGCTGTTTCTTTTTGTAATATGCCCTTATCTATCAAATCTTTAATGTCTCTTACGGCGGTGTCTTTTGAACATTTTGCAATTCTTGCCCATTTCGAGGAAGTCAACTTACCATCAAATCCATCCAATATCTTATTTAACAGCTTTTTTTGTCTTTCATTTATTATTGTATTCGAATGTTTGTTCCAAAAATCAGCTTTAAATAAAACCCGAGCCAACACTGAATCACTTGATTTCAACGCATTTATTAGACAACTCAAAAACCATTTAATCCAATCAGTTATGTCAAGATTTCCTTTTTGTGTTTTTTCAAGTATTCCATAGTATTGCTTTCTTTCAAGTCTGATTTGAGCAGACATACTATAAAACCTTTGAACGCTTTTATCTGATCGCGCTAATAACATATCTGTTAGCGCTCGGGTTATTCGGCCATTCCCATCGTCGAACGGATGAATGGTAACAAACCATAAATGAGCAATGGCTGCTTTTATTACCAAATCAGTTTCTTTGCTTTTATTGAACCAATCCAGAAATAATTTCATTTCATTTTTTACTAATGATGAATCAGGAGCCTGATAATGAACTTTCTCTTTTCCCATTGCTCCCGATACAACTTGCATCGGTCCTGTGGTGTCTTTTCGCCAATCCGCTACAGTTATCCGGTGCATTCCGCTTCTTCCGGTAGGAAATAATGCTGCATGCCAGTCAAAAAGTCGTTCTGTTGTTAATGGTTCAAAACAATTATGTGTGGCATCAATCATCATATCAACCATTCCATCCACATTTCTGTCCGATTCTACTGAACCTGCTATTTCCATTCCTAATCTTCTTGCTATGGATGAACGAACCTGGCCAGGATTTAGGATTTCACCTTCGATCTCAGTGGATTTTAAAACGTCAAGCGTCAATGTATCAAGTAAGGCTTCATTTCTCAGTTCAAAGCCTAATGATTCCATTTTTCCAATTAGCCTGCCTTGCAAATTCCTTGCTTCGCTCAATAAGTTAACAAAGTCATCGCTTTTCCAGACGAAAATTGGCCAATTGTCTTGTTGATGTATAAAAGCTTTTATTCGTTGCATGACTTGCGACGAATATACCTTTTATTTGTCGTATTCTAAAGTTTATCGTCGCATTTTATGCTTCGAAAATATGACTTATTTGTTGCAGGATATTTTTTTAGGCTTGCATGCAATGGTTTCAGACCAGGTGGCTTCCTTTCATATTTATAAAATGATGAAAAGAAAAGAGTCTTTTTTACGAGTTAACTTTTGTCCCACCAAAATCCTTTGGATGGCATTGAAACATATCATTAAATGATTTATAAAAATAGGACCGGCTGTTGAAGCCTGTTTCATAGATTACCTCTGAGACACTAAGATTTGAATTCTTTAATAGCTCAGCTGCTTTCCTTAACCTGTATAATTTAATCATTCCATGAGGAGTTAGGCCTGAAATGGCCTTTACTTTTTTGTAAAGTGAAGCCTTGCTCATTCCTACTTCTTTTGCTATTATATCTGCAGTGAATTCCGTATCACTTAAGTTTTCCTGGATACAATGGGTGATCTTTATCAGAAATTCATCGTCTTTTTCACCAATTCCGGTTGAGATCCGCTCTGCATCTTCTTCAATAATATCTTTAAACTTCCTCCTGATCTTTTCACGTCCCTGGATAAGTTTCTCCACACGAATGAACAAATGTTCAGGATGAAAAGGCTTTGGGATATAAGAATCTGCGCCCATTTGTAATCCCTGGATCCTGTCCTGGATATCCGCTTTTGCAGTAAGTAAAATGACAGGAATATGACTGGAATGAATGTTTTCTTTGATTTGGCCGCAAAATGAAAGGCCATCCATCTGTGGCATCAATATATCACTGATTACAAGGTCAATTTTTTCTTCTTCAAGGATTTTTAATCCTTCATTCCCGTTCCTTGCCGTCAAAATGTTGTAGTTTTCCGATAAAAGGTTCTGAAGTAGAATTAATATTTGCTCATTGTCATCCACAATAAGTAATGTATAAATTTTTCCTTTTGAGGCAGTTTCCCCCTCTGTTAATACTTTGCCCGACATATAGTTGGTATTGCTGAATTCTTTTGACACCACTTCTGCCAGGTTTGTCTTTGGTATTGAATGCCCTGCCTGAGAATCTGTTTCAGGGTAAGCTTCTTTATTGATCGGAATAAGTACGGTAAAAGTAGAACCCTTGTCTACCTCACTTTCTACCTTAATTTCTCCTTTATGTACCTGAATCAGGCTTTTGGTAAGTGAAAGGCCTATGCCTGTACTTACAGAAAAATCATACATTCCTATCGACGGGTCGTTATAAAAGATCTCAAAAATCTTTTCCTTTGCTTCGGCTGCAATTCCAATCCCGCTGTCTTTTACGGTCAAACAAACGTTGTTATTCTCTTCTTTCAAGAAAACATCAACGGTGCCTCCTTTAAAATTATATTTAATGGCATTGGAGATAAGGTTAATAAGGATCTTTTCGAATTTCCTTGTATCCACCCAGGCAGGTAAGGTTTCAGGCTCAGGTTTAAATTCAAGAGAAACCTCATGCTCGGAAGCATGTTGCTGGAAGGATTCTACAACCTCCTGAATTAGTGTGACGAGGTTAGTATGCGTAATCTGAAGTTGTTCTTTACCGCTTTCAATTTTTCTGAACTGAATCAGTTCTTCTATTAATTTCTCAAGTCTAATCGAATTATTATAAACGATCTTAAGCTGACTCCTTTGCCACGCATCCGTTGCTTTACTTATTAAAGAAGTTATGGGGCCTAAAATCAGCGTGAGGGGTGTACGGAATTCATGAGCAACATTTGTAAAAAATTGTAATTTATAGTCATTCAACTCTTTCATATGTTGCAATTTGAAAGTATTCATAGCAGCCGCTCTTTTTTCTTTTGCGCGGTCTCTTATGAAAAGGACTATTCCTAATTGAAGTCCAATTAACAGGAGTACATAAATAAAATAGGCCCAGTTTGTCCGCCAGATCGGCGGATTTACAATGATTTTTAATGTTTTAGGTGAAGGATTCCATGTGCCGTTTTCATTTTTATAATTAATAAAAAGCGTGTAATTGCCTTGAGGAATATTGGTAAGATTTAATACGGATTGTTGCCCGATTAAATTCCAGTCCTTATCAAAATTTTCCAGAAAGTAGGCATATTCATTCCTTTGTTTATTCCAATAATCAAGAGTTGTAAAATGAAAGCTTATGAAATTTTGATTATAATCCAGCGAAATTACTTCTGTCCTGTCTATATTTTCTTTAAGAATATGGTCTGCTCCACTTGGTTTGATAGATACATTATAAACCTGAAAATCTAAGATTGTAAGCTTGGGAAAGTGATTAATGGTATCCAGTTTATCCGGATGAATAATATCGAGGCCATTAATACCGCCAAAGTACAACTTTTTAGAGATTGTGGATTTATAATAAGCTCCATCTGTATATTCACTATTAAGAAGGCCATCATTCGTGTCAAAACCTCTGAAAGTCTTTTTTTCAGGATGAAACATTATCAAACCATTGTTTGTAGAAACCCAGATCTTGCCGTTGAAATCTTCCAGAATCCCATGAATGGTTATGTTCGGGAGACTTCCCTGTTGTGCAAAATGGGTGATTTGATAAGGACGTGTATTTAAAGACAGTCGGTTAAGGCCTCCACTTGTTCCAATCCACAATTCCCCTTTCTTGCTAATGAAAAGACTTAAAACATCATCATTGTTCAACCGGTATTTTCTGCCTGAATTGGTATGAAAGCTGGCTTCGATCTTATGAGTAAGTGTATTGTACCTGTATATTCCGCCTCCACGAGTTCCAAACCATAGGATATTGGGCGTTTCCTCCACAATTGCATAAACCACATTGCTTTTGATCGCTTCATTGCCATTTCCAGCGCTCAAATGAGTAACCTGGTGGTAGTTTTCCAATCTGTAACCAGTTTTTGTTTTGATTACTTTCATCTGGATAACACCATTTCCACTGGTTCCGAGCCATATATCTCCGAATGCATCAATGCAGATCGAATAAACATAGTTGAAGTTAAGGCTGGTCTTATCTTCAAAATCGCGTGGAAAATGAAAGAATCTGCCGGACGAAGCTTCCATCATATCTATTCCTTCACCATCCACCCCTATCCATAAATTATTGTACTTGTCTTTTTTAAGGGAGAGAACTGCATTGTTACTAAGTCCATTTG
Source organism: Cytophagales bacterium (assembly GCA_035628645.1). Classification (GTDB taxonomy): domain Bacteria; phylum Bacteroidota; class Bacteroidia; order Cytophagales; family Cyclobacteriaceae; genus DASPJL01. The sequence goes on from DASPJL010000016.1 coordinate 17,452, forward strand.
ATGTATTATAAACAGTGTTTTCTTTTTTACCAGGATTAACAATGTTCAGTCCTCCACCCCTGGTTCCAATGAAAATTGTTCCATCCTTATCTTCCAAAACTGATCTTACTATGCTATTAGAGATCCCTCCACTTTTTGAAGGACCTGATTTAATGGAGTAGAAAGATTTTGGCCTGTTCAGGAATTTATAAACACCATCACCATCTGTGCCAACCCAAAGCAAATCCTGTTTGGTTTCAGTGATGGCAAAGATCTTTCGTTGGGAACTTGACAGTTGAGGAAAAAAAGCTGACATTTTTTGAGAATTAAATACATCTCCTTCTTTTGTAAGTTTAAAAATATCGCCAAGCTCTGTGCCTATCCAAACGGCATTATGGTCTTTACTTTCTGATAATGAAGAAACAGAGACATCAGAAAAATTTAATATTTCAGGTCCTTTTTCAACGTTTGAAAGATCGAAAATCTTTAAAGAACCCTTGACTTCTGATATGCCAAGGAAATAGCGATCTCCCATTCGGAAAAATTTATGAAACTTAATTTTATTGCCCGGAGCCAGCGTTTTGCTGAAAACTAGCCTGTTGTTAACCGAACACACCATTTTCCCATCTTCACCCAAAAGGTAGACAAGTCCTGTGTGGTGACCGATATCAATTACGTTTTTCAGCCAGTCCGCTTGTATTCCTACAAAGGAAACCGGTACAAAAGCATCTTTTTCATAATCATAACGGCTGATGCCTTGTCCTATAAAACTTGTTATTATAACCGAATCCGGCCCGAGAGAAGCGCGGAGATTATATTCCATCACCGGAAGATCGGTTGTGTTGGTCAGGTAAGACTTAAAGGTCTCTTTGTCTCGGTTGTATTTGTTGATTCCTTTATGCGTTACTACCCATAGATTACCCTTTTTGTCCTCAAGAAAATTCCTGATGATGTTGTTGCTTATACTCGTGCTTTTAAAGGAATCAGGTTTAAAAACTTTTATAGAATTGCCATCATATTGATTAAGTCCATCCCAGCTTCCAAACCATATGTAATCGTATTTGTCCATATAAATGGAAGTAATGGCGCTGTTTGAAAGACCCTCTTTTTTATCCACATGCTGAGAAGGCAAGGAAGATATCGTATCCGGAGATCCAATATTTAAGACAAAAACCAGAAAACAATTAAGTATCGGGGACATAATCAAAGGTAGGGAATTAACTTTGAGCAGTGTTTGTAGTGTTGGAAAAAGTTGTCCACTCGGTTAGAATTTTGTCCTCTCCCTTATTTTTTTGTTCTTTTTTCTTCCTTGTGAACTGAATAAAGCAAATAGCGGACATGATCCGGTTTTTTTACTATTAGGTTTGTCTCAATTGACAGAATAAGCCCTGTAAGAAGTAATTAAAACCCTTATTTAAGATGGACATATCCAAAAGATTTGCTTCAAATCCCCTTCTCAAGCCTTCGGATTTGAAACCGAGTATGGAAGGTATGAAAATCGAATGCCTTTTGAATCCGGGTGTTTTCAAATTTCAGGATAAAATCTGGTTGTTGCTTAGGGTAGCAGAGATGCCCGAACAGGAGGAAGAGCACATCAGTTTTCCAGTTTACAATGAGAGAGGCGCTATTGAAATTTATCGATTTGCAAAAACAGATCCTCAACTGGATCTCTCAGATCCCAGAATTATAAATTACAGGGGGAAAGATTATCTCACTACATTATCTCATTTGAGATTGGTATGCAGCGATGACGGCATCAATTTTTATATTCCTGAAGGATACGAGCCCATTTTTGGTCAGGGCATTCTTGAATCCTTTGGAATTGAGGATTGCAGGGTTACACAAATTGAAGACACTTTCTATCTTACTTACACTGAGGTTTCCCCTTATGGAGTAGGTGTAGGAATGATCTGTACAAAAGACTGGAAAACCTTTGATAGAAAAGGAATGATCATTCCTCCGCACAATAAGGACTGTGCCTTATTTGATCAAAAGATAGGTGGAAAATACTTTGCTTTACACAGACCTAGCAGTCCTGTATTAGGAGGAAATTATATATGGATTGCCGAATCTCCCGACCTGCTTCATTGGGGCAATCATAAATGTATAGCTACTTCAAGAAAAAATATGTGGGACAGTGCAAGGGTTGGGGCGGGAGCTTCCCCGATTTTCACTGAAGAGGGCTGGCTTGAAATCTATCATGGAGCCGATGAAAAACACCGTTATTGTCTTGGCGCTTTATTGCTTGATTTAAAGGATCCGTCAAAAGTTCTGGCAAGAAGCCATTCTCCAATAATGGAGCCTACTGCTGAATACGAACGCACAGGTTTTTTCGGAAATGTAGTATTTACCAATGGGCACATTGTGGAAGGGGATACTATTAAAATGTACTATGGCGCGAGTGACGAAGTAATTTGTGCGGCGGAGTTTTCCATAGCAGAAATTCTTAATACACTTAAATAATTCATTTAACCCTTGTAAAAATGTCAGAAAGAAAAACTCCCGATCTGGTAATTCCAAAGGTACACCCGGAAGCAGGTGCTGTTGGGAGTACGTTAAACAAGGAGGAAGTTCCTGAAAAATTAAGCTTTATCGGCTTGCTAAAAAAGCCCGGCAACGAATATCGCTTTTTCCTCAAAATGCCTCGGGATATGCAGGTGCTTCTGATGACGAATTTGATTTATGCATTTGTATTGCCGGTTATAGAGATTTTTGTTGGAGCTTATATTATGAGAAGTTCAAACGATCCCAAAATCGTTGCGCTCTACCAGCTTGCGGTATATGCCGGAATTCCAATCACATTTATTATAAACGGGTACCTTCTCAATAAAATTAAAATAGCACATCTGTATAGTTTTGGGATGATGCTAAGCGGTCTCTCTATGCTTATTATGACAAGGCTTGAAACCCTTTCTATTGCGGGAGTTGGGGTTGCAGGTGTTTTAATGGGATGTTCTTTCGGATTCTTTTGGGCAAACAGGGATTATCTTGCTCTTGGCACTACTAATGACGATAATAGGAATTATTATTATGGGTTGGAAACTTTCTTTTACACCATCACTTTTATTGTAGTCCCGCTCGGTGTAGGTATGTTTCTGGGAAAAGCTGAAAACGATCACTGGTTTGGAGGAAATGTAAGCATTGCTTATCAAATTGTTACCGCAGGTGTATTTGGACTTACCATTCTTTCCAGTATTGTTATTCATAGAGAGAAATTCAGTAACCCAATACAGAAAGAATTTATGTTCTTAAAATTCCATCTATTGTGGAGGAAGATGATGGGACTTGCGGTAATTAAAGGATTGGCACAGGGATATCTCGTAACTGCCCCGGCAATATTGATAATGAGACTGGTCGGCAATGAGGGTTCACTAGGTACGGTACAAGCATTAAGCGGAATTGTTACGGCATTTATCCTCTATTTTTTGGGGAGATTTACTAAGCCGAAACACAGGATTTATGTCTTATCAATCGGGCTAGTGATTTTCCTTGTTGGAACACTTGTTAATGGACTGTTATTTTCTGCTGTAGGTGTAATTGTCTTTGTGTTATGTAAAGTAATCTTTCAACCTCTCCATGATATTGCTTATTTCCCGATCCAGATGAGGGTAATTGATGTGGTTTCCAAAATTGAAAACCGTAATGAATTCGCCTACTTCTGTAATCATGAATTTGCTTTATTCATAGGAAGGCTTATTGGGCTTGGATTGTTTATCGCCCTGGCTACCTATGTATCCGAATCATTCGCTCTTAAATATTCCCTGATCTTTATCGGAATTACTCAACTGGCTTCTATTCCTTTGGCAAAGCACATTATTAATCAAACTCAAAAACTTAGTATATCATGAGGAAATATTTGGTCTTAGTAATAGCAATAACTTTTTCTGCATGTAATCAGAAAGCGGATCCTGTGGAGCAAATCACCATTGACCGGATTGCCGCTTTTCCTGATCAGCCTGAGCCATATAAGATGATTGACTGGTACGAAAAGGCTCACAATTTTGATCAATACGCGTTCAATCTTGATCTTAAAGGCGAACATCTGCCTTTTGTCTGGTTTGATAGTGCTCAACGAAATTTTCCTCAAACTACTTTTGGTTTGTTTACGGTTATTGGTGACGTAAGGCAGGGTCCTAAAGGAAACAAAGAATTCCATGAAGCGCTCAATTCCATGGGAGCCATATTAGGGGCCGGACTTGTCGGCATAGATAAAACAAGCCAGGATGGTAATAATTATGTAAAAATGCTTCAGAATTATTTCAATTCTGATAATGGCTGGAACATCATGATGAACAATACCAATCCTGAGGTAGCAATGCTTGGCGGAGGATATGGCCGCGATTGGTGGTATGATGTCTTTCCTAATGTTTTGTATTATGATATCTGTGCACTTTTTCCAAATGTTCCTCGGGCAGACAGCCTTCAACGCGTTATAGCTGGACAGTTTTATAAAGCCGATTCTGTTTTGAATGGGAATTACGATTATTCATATTTTGACTATAGTTCAATGGAGGGGAAACGCAATCATATTCCTTATCAGCAGGATGTGGCTGGTGGTCATGCTTATGTTTTGTTATGTGCTTATGAAAAATTTAAAGATCCAAGATACCTGGAAGGTGCTAAATCCGCAATCGAAGCTTTACTTAGTCAAAAAGAAAGTCGGTTTTACGAAATTTTTATGCCTTATGGCGCTTTAACCGCCGCACAACTTAATGCCCGATACGGGGAAAATTATGATGTGAAAAAGCTAATTGACTGGACATTTGAAGGATGCAAAGCCGACGATGGAAGGAAGGGTTGGGGGATAATTGCCGAACAATGGGGAGATTACGATGTTCATGGGCTTCAGGGAAGTATTACCGATGGAGGCGGATATGGCTTTTTAATGAATTCATTCAATACAACCTTGCCGTTGGTTCCCATGGTAAAATATGACGGTCGTTTTGCAGTCGCGATGGGAAAATATATGCTTAACGTTACCAACGCTTCAAGGCTTTTTTATCCTTATGAAATAGATGATAAACATCAGTGGCTGCCTGAAAAAAAGGAAATATCCAAGAACGTGATTGCGTATGAAGGTTTGAGAAAAGCGGACGATTACAAAAAAGAAGAACTCAAAGGAGTATCGCCTGTTGCTTTGGGAGACGGGCCAAAATGGGCAGAAGGGCAGCCTTCCGTTTCCATGCTCAGTCTATACAGTTCAGGACAGGTAGGCATTTTTGGGGCAATCGTGAAGAAAACCAATGTTGAAAAGATATTACAATTGGATTGCAATGCTACAGATTTCTACCAGGACAATACATTTCCAACTTATCTGTATTATAATCCTTACGATTCTGTTAAAACCGTAAATATTAATCTGGATGGAAAATCTACAGTAGATCTTTATGATGCCCTTACCCATGAAGTAATCGCTTCTAACATTAAAGAAGAAGGGGCTTTTAATATTCCGGCGAAGTCGGCGAGAGTAATTGTTGTGCTTCCTGCAGAAAGTAAAATAACAACAGAGGAAGGCAAAGCAATGGTCGGTAATCACGTGATAGCCTATCCTGCTCTAAAGGTTTCAGAAGAAAAATCAGTTGTTACCTCACAGCTAAATTAAAATTTATGCAAAAATACTTTTTACTTATTTTGCCCCTTTTGCTTACTCACTTTGTCAGTGCGCAAGTAATAATTACAGGAGAGGTAAAGGATGCCAGCGAGCCCCTTATTGGCGCTACTATATTTGTCAAGGGAACTTCCGTGGGTACGGTTTCTGATTTAAATGGAAAATTTTCCCTTCAGTTGCCAGATGCAACGCTGCAAGATTCCTTGCTGGTGGTTACCATGATAGGCTATCAAAGGGCTGAATTGCCTATAGGCTCAAAGACAAAGTTTTTCATTACTCTTGAGGAGGACAATCTTACTTTAAATGAGGTAGTTGTGGTGGGATATTCCACCCAGGAACGGCAAAAAGTAACCGGTGCTATCTCTACGATTAAATCAGCAGAGCTGGTAAAAGTTCCTTCACCTACTGTTGATCAACTGCTACAAGGAAGAGCGCCTGGAGTATCTGTATCACAAAATACCGGTGCGCCCGGAGAAGGTGTATCGGTAAGAATCAGGGGAAGCGGTTCAATTAACAGCAGTAATAGCCCTCTTTATATCGTGGATGGTATTCCTACTTATGACGCGATGAATTCTATATCTCCTCAGGACATAGAAAACCTTACGATACTAAAAGATGCCAGTGCAGCGGCAATTTATGGAGCCAGAGCAGGCAATGGAGTAGTAATTATTTCTACGAAATCCGGTAACGAAGATAAAATGAGTGTAAAGGTAAGTAGTCAATTGGGTGTTCAGTCGCCAAGCAGAACGATTGAAATGGCGAATACCGATGAATATGTGTCTATTTATAACGAAGCAGCAAACGCAGATAATGCTACCAAAACCAATCCGCTGTTTTATCGCCCTTTAATTACCGATGAAATAAGATCGACTTTAGGAGACGTGAGTTATATAGATGAAATAATGAGGGACGCAGTTCTTCAGTCTCACAGCATTTCGGTTTCAGGTGGAGCAGGAAAAACAAAGTATTATTTATCAGGAAGTTATTTCGACCAGGAAGGGATTATTAAAGGCAGTGATTATAACAGGATTACCGGTCGGGTCAATATCAGTTCACAGGTAAAGAAATGGTTAAGGGCTGGAACAAATATAAATGTAGCAAAAGCCACAACAGATCTGATTCCAAGTTCCGGAGACGGAGCAGGAGGAAACGGAGGAAGTGTGATCCGTTATGCTTTATTCCGCACGCCTGCTATCCCCGTTCGCGATGCTTCAGGCAATTTCAGTGACAGACCCGAAAGGTCAGACCTTTTTGGCGATGGGTATAATCCTGTAGGCATGTTGACTTACAACAACAACAAACTTATAAGCAATCGAATTTTTGGAAAGTTCTTCGTGGATATAAATATCTTCAGCGACCTGGATTTTACATCCAATGTAGGTATTGATTTCAATAGCTATAATCAAAGGAGGTTTGACCGGAATTGGGGTACGGACAACAGGATCAATAATCCTAACAGGCTTATGGTAACATCCGGAAGGGATCAAACCTTGACCTTTAGTAATTTCTTTACTTACTACAAGGTATTCGATTTACACAATTTCAAGGTTCAGATTGGTACTGAAGCCATTAAAAATGAATTTTACACCTTATACGAAACGGATTCTGATTTCCCCGATCAGGAGGAAAATTTGGTTTACCTTGGAAATGGACAAGGTCAGATTACTTCCTCAGAAAGCTTGGCAGGTAACTCCTTATTGTCTTTTTATGGTAGAATAGATTACGATTATGACTCAAAATATATCGCTTCTGTTACACTTAGAAGAGATGGTTCCTCACGATTTGGCTCCAACAACAGGTGGGGGAATTTTTATGCCGGGTCTTTGGGGTGGAGAATAGACAGAGAAAATTTTCTTTCTGACAATGAACTCCTGAGTAAGCTATTGCTTAGAGCAGGTTATGGGGTAATAGGAAACCAGGAAATTGGAAATTACGCATACAGCGATGCATTTGGCAGAAATTTTAATTATCCCTTTGGAGGAAGAGAAGAAAATGGATATGCAATAATTCAGTTGGGGAATAACAACATAAAGTGGGAGACAAGCAGCCAGCTAAACATAGGACTTGACCTTGGTCTATGGCGAAACAAGGTATTGATCTACCTGGATTATTTCAACAAGGTCACTTCAGATATGCTGGTTCGAAGACCAATAGCTTCCTCAGCAGGATTAGCTACCTCACCTTATATTAATGATGGTGAAATCTTAAACAGGGGATTTGAATTAGGACTGGAATACAACGAAAGGATAGGGGATTTTGAATATACTGTCGCAGGCAATGTGGCCACACTGCATAATGAAGTGTTGGATCTTGACGCACCTATACAAGGTGGCGTCTACGGTTCACAATACATTACGCAAACAGAAGAAGGCCATCCAGTAAGTTCCTTTTATATGTACGAAATGGAAGGAATTTTCCAGGACGAGGGAGAAATATTTACCAGCGCTCATCTTGAAGGTACCAAACCCGGTGATATAAAGTACAAGGATCAGAACCAGGATGGAGTGATTGATGGAAATGACCGTAAACATTTAGGAAGCGCTATT
>DASPJL010000017.1:0-4365 GCA_035628645.1 Cytophagales bacterium
TAAATTAATTATTAACCTTGAACCACGAAATTAGTTCTTTGACTGGCACCCTTTGCTCAGGAATCAGTGGCCTCCTTTACTCAGGAATACTGGCACCCTTTGCCCAGGAATGGGTGGCACCCTTTAGGCAGGAATATCCATCTGACCCCAAGCATTCAATTTTTCCAGTTTTTATGTCAACCCGTGCAAGAGAATGTTTTCCATAGGTTACCTCAAACATTTTATCAATTAATTTTACATTTCTAATTTCCGGTTTCCCTATTGGAGGCCTTCCGCAAACATCAATTACATTTGCTACCCAAATTGTTTCTCTAGTTTCGAGAGCGATTATGGTTCGCTTATCTTCTCCTAAATAATAGTCTACTCCTGCATTTGTTGCAATTTTTTTTCCTCCCTTTTGAATTTCAAATCCTAAACTCGCTTTGAATAGCAGCAGAACTAGTAAAATATCCGTCAATGTTGAGAGAGCATTTCTTCTTTAACTGGTGATAACGTTTGTGCAGAAGAGAGGGCGGGATTGGGAAGCCTTAATAATGTAGCAAAGCGAGTGCTAAGGCTAACCTAGGTCGTCACTGTTCACCGAGACGAATCGTAATTTAAAAACTAAGCTACAAAATTTAAGTTAAAACCCGCCATGACTTATGCACATTGTTACCGCCAGTACGCATACACTGCGATTTAACTAGTCGTGTTACGAATAACTTTTATTACTTTGTAAAACCTTTCGCCATAGTCAAGTCGAATCTCACCATCAAAGTGGTTTTTCATTTTTCTTTCTGTCCATTTAAAGAACTTTGTCCGTTGTCTCTCATGGTCCAGAAGTTCAACTTCTTTTGAATTCCTTGATTCAGATAATTTGTAATAAACAGAAATATATCCTCCTTTAGATTTCACTTCTACTTTCTCAAAGCTCTTTGAAATTCTGTTTAACTTGTCCGATTGCAGAAGTTCATCAAGGCTAATTTCTCTTCCATTCGTCTTCCTCAAATGGTCTTGAATTAAGAGTGATAGGATTAAAACGTCATTATCATTTTCTTTATAATGATTTGTCACCGAAGCTGAAACGTCTCCTGCAATAAAAATTATTAGTATGATTAGTAGTCTCATGGTCAACCTACTTATTGTCTGAGTATTAGCGGAAACTATTTATTGACACAACTATTGCGTCAATTCGCTTATGTTTTCAATATATTGCTTTGTCTAAAAACATCCAAATCCTCTATTAAGCATTTGACCTGCTGTGGTTTTGGCTGCTTATATAGTATAGATTTCCGTCGTTTTAAAACTCCTGTGCCTTAATAGTTTATGGAAAAGCAAGAAACGACACCTGTAGTTCGCCTAATTTTTTATACCCTAATCCATTCATATGGATCGGATCACGATAATATAATTGTTTATTGAATACATTATACCCGCTTAGAAAGAACTGATCAAGAACTGGTATTCCGTGAAGCTGGCAGATCTTTTTTTGCATTTCGACATATTTATTCATCCCTTGTGCATAAAATGGATCATATCCACCTCGATCATTGAAGGCTTTACTTGATGTAAAAAAATATATAACAGCATGAGGATTTATCTCATAAATCCTCTTTATACAATAATTAATTCCTCCCGCCTGGGAAGTTAATTTTTTCTTATCGTAACCATCAAACTCTGTATAATCTGTATAGGATCCAACTTCTCTTTGATTGGTATAGTCATTTGTTGAAGCCCAGAGGATATAGATATCAAACACGCCAGCTTCATCTACTTGTTTTTGGACAGATTTTCCTTGTAATGACGAAAAACCTGCACCAGGTACTCCATAATCAGTAATAGTCATTCCCAAATATTCTTCCCACATACTTTTAGCGCTATCACTTTCAGGTATTACAGAAACAGAGCCACCAAAGACTGCCACTGACTTTCCATAATTGAAGGATTTTTCAAAAGGTAATTTCTCAATGCTATTTTGTGAAAAAACATTAATAGAAATCAAAAGAAAAAAAATAACCAAATAATTCATGCTACCTCTCATAATAGTATATTTATAGTTTATATGCTTCACGGTGTTCATTGCGTCGTCCTTTATCAGAATGAATCCTTACTTTGTCTACTTTCTTTTTGGTTTAATTTCTTTTATTTAGATTTTGTCACCACGGCTACAGGTACGGATAGTACAATGTTAACTAACCATAAAAGTAAAAAACCTGGCTTAAACGTGCTAAGGTAGCATGTTTTTCTGAGCTTTATGAATACTTTTCCTCATAAACGAGGTACAGAACCCCGCCATTGATTATGCACTTTTTTACAGGCATTGTTTTTTCAATCGTTACGTTGTTGTCTATTTTCGTCCTATCGCTTCCTGTATTTGTGCAGAATAGCGTTCGCCAATGATTTTGATTGTCGCCAATGCAGCATTTATTTTGCTTAATTCGTCACTTGTCAAAATGATGTTTTCAGCACCAATGTTTTCTTGCAAACGATGCAATTTTGATGTTCCCGGAATTGGAACGATGAAAGGTTTTTGAGCCAACAACCAACCTAATGCAATTTGCGCAGGTGTGGCATTTTTTTCTGTCGCTATGGAAATTACCAAATCAACTAATGATTGGTTGGCTTCGCGATTTTCTTTACTAAAACGTGGGGAAAAATTTCTTATATCGTCTTTGTCAAGTTCAACATTTGCGTTGATTGTTCCGGTCAGAAAACCCTTGCCTAATGGACTGAACGGAACAAAGCCAATTCCTAATTCTTCCAATGTAGAAATAATGTCTGTTTCGGGTTCACGGTAAAACATTGAATACTCACTTTGCAAGGCCGTTACAGGCAAAACAGCGTGAGCCTTGCGAATGATTTCGGCAGGTGCTTCTGACAAACCAAAGTGTTTTACTTTACCTTGTTCAATTAAATCTTTTACCGTTCCTGCAACGTCTTCAATCGGCACATTGGGGTCGAAACGATGTTGATAAAACAAATCAATTACCTCAGTTCTTAATCGTTTCAAAGATGCTTCGGCAACAGCTTTTATTGTTTCGGGACGACTGTCTAAACCCAGTCTTACATTTCCGTCTTTGAAGCCGAATTTTGTTGCAATTACTACTTTGTTACGAAATGGTTCAAGTGCTTGGCCAACCAACAATTCATTTTCGCCATAGCCCTGTGCCGTGTCGAAAAACGTAATGCCGTGTTCAACCCCCGAACGAATTAATTTTATACTTTCTTCTTTTGTCGGTGCGTTTGGAAAGCTCAAACCCATTGTACCAAAACCCAATGCAGATACTACTAATCCGTTGTTTCCTAATTTTCTTGATTTCATTTTTTCTTGATTTTAAAATTTGATACTGCAAAGGTTGTTCAATAAAAAATGAAACCATTTGCCATTTGGCAAAAAGTGATTCTAGCGGATATTTTTTCTAATTCTGCTTAAAGATGATTGCGTAATTCCCAGGTAAGAGGCAATGTAGGACAAAGGCACACGATTGACCAATGTGGGGAATTTTTGGATAAAATCAAGATAGCGTTCTGTTCCGTCCTGTGAAACCAACTCGCTTCTTCTTGCGATTTTTTCGCCGTGGTGTTTGGTGATTATTTTTTGAACGATGCTGTCCCATCCAATAATTGTATCCAAAATATCTCTCCAATCTTTTCTTGTAAAAACGACCAATGTACAATCGGTAATCGCCGAAAGATATTCGGAAGGCGTATAAACTTCATCCACGGTATTCCCCGATAAAATTAAGTGATTTTCATCAATGAAATAACGTGTGATTTCTTCGCCTTTGTTATTGTAATAAAACACACGGATAACACCGTCCGTGAGAAACCCAATATGTTTTACGGCTTTTCCTGCTTCCCAATAATATTCTTCGTTCCTAAGTTCCAACTCCTTTGCTTTGCTTGTAATAAGGTCAATTTGTTGCTTGTTCAAATTGCCAAACTGTAAAACGTACTCAATAAATTTTTCCATTCAGCAAAATTAGAAGTTGTTATCTGTCGCTTATTTGTCATTTGGCAAAAAATGTCGGATTATGCGGTCGTCTACCATTGCCAGTAACAGTTTGCAGCAACTGTTATCTCCATTGACTTTCTTGTATAGTCGGCAAGGATTTCTCTTATTTCTTTTTTGTCTCGCTTGTTCATTAAGACCGACAGAGTCCGAAAATTCATTCGTCTTTCGATTTTACGAAGCACAAACCTGGCTTGTTTATCTGTTTTGCAATGCACTACAATGTCGTCCGCATAACGTTCAAAGGGTTTCTCAGGGTGTTCCTTTTCCATCCACTTATCGACAACAATATGCAAGTAAATATTGGCCAGCAGCGGACTGATCACGCCTCCTTGCGGTGTGCCCATTTCCGTCCGAATCAGTTGTCCGTCTTT
>DASPJL010000018.1:0-13568 GCA_035628645.1 Cytophagales bacterium
TGGCGGCATTAACCTGCGGAGCTGTCAATGTGAGTAGCCAACAGATATCTTTTGCGGAAACAAAGTGCCAGGTCGGACGAAGCAAATGTGTTCGCAAAATTTTGCCTTCTGTCAGGTCATTTTCAATGTCGCTGTCTATGAGATGTGGCAAACGTAAACCAAGCGCCCATTTTGTTTGCGCATACTCCTGACCCTGCACCGCACCAAACCATTCAACCATCTCAATAGCCGATTTTATTTTCATATCAGCAAGTTGTTGGTTGATCAGTCTGTATTTGGCGATTTCTGCTAAAGTCATTGCATTAAAACTGAGTCAACGGGTTATTTCCCTATAATTCTTTTGCGGTGGGATAAACCCCAGTAATGCAACTCTTCCAAAACTTTCTCAAGAGACAACCCATGGGAGGTAATTGAATATTCCACTGTCGGAGGAAACGTATCATAGACATTTCTTTTTACCAACTCATTGGTCTCTAGGTTTTTCAACTCTTTGGATAGAACCTTATCAGAAATACCGTTTACTTCTTTAGATATTTGTTTAAAACGCTTCGGCCCGGAAGATAAAGCAAACAGAATGAGTAGTTTCCATCTTCCTTCAAGCGCCTCCAGTGCATCTTTTATAGACAGCATGGTTTTAGGACATCCTTCTTGTGTCAGCATTTATTGTTTTTTTATTGTCGTACTTCCCGCGATACTATCCCGTTGGAAAGCGCTTTCCAAAAGGATAGTACTTTCCAACGGTTAGGCGAATATAAATACATTTGTCCTTCAAAAAAAGTATTTAAAATGACAACAAAAGCACTACACTATGCCCTTTGGGTAGCACAGATCCTTGTATGTCTCACTTTACTATGGGCAGGCAGCAAAAAGATTTTTTATCCTGGTGAAGTATTATCCGCAGAATGGCCCTGGACAGGAGAGGTGTCATCTTTATTCGTAAAGCTTACCGGCGTTCTGGACTGGACAGGCGCAATCGGAATAATAGTACCTACCTTGATTCCTTCTTTTCGAAAACTTACCGTTGTTGCTGCCATTGGCATAATTGCACTTATGGTCTCTGCTATTGTCTTTCATATCCTAAGAGGCGAGGTGTCCGTAATAGGAGTAAATATATTTTTCTCAGTGATTGTTTCATTTATAGCCTGGGGAAGGGGCAAATGAATTAGTGCGGGCTCAATAATTATCAAGTGTACTCTTTGTTCCATTAACGTCTACTGATTAATTTCAAGAGAGTATAACCAGCGATTCCTGCCAATAACGAAGTAATCAAAATAACAAATTTTGCTTCCGTTTGAAGTTGTTGGTCCTGGTAGGATAACATGGCAATGAATATGGACATTGTGAATCCAATCCCTCCCAATACACCTAATCCTACTATTTGGATCCATTTGGTATTGGCAGGCAAGGCGCTTAAACCTGTTTTAACTGATACCCACGACATTATAAAAATTCCTAAAGGCTTTCCTATCAGAAGACCAAAGAATATCCCAAAGCCCATGTTGCTGAATAAACCGTCAATCATTCCGGGCTCTAAAGCTATATTGGTATTTGCTAAAGCAAAAATGGGCATAATAAGGAAGTTTACCGGTTTAGTTAAAAAATGCTCTAGCTTTTCGAGTGGTGATTCTGTTGCATCGGGAGTGGTGGGTACGGTTAAAGCCGTAAGTACCCCTGCAATGGTAGCATGTATGCCCGAATGATGAACAAAGTACCACATTACTATTCCCGGAAGAATATAAAACCAGATATTCATTACCTTTAGGCGGTTAAAAACGATCAATAATGCCATTATGCCCGCAGTGTAGAATAAGTAATTGCTGTGGATGTCGGAAGAATAAAAAAGAGCAATTACAAGAATGGCTCCCAGGTCATCAACAATGGCTAAAGCCGTTAAAAATATCTTGAGGGCAGTGGGCACTTTGTCTCCCAATAAGGACAATATTGCAATAGCAAATGCAATATCTGTAGCCATAGGGATACCCCATCCGTTTGCAGTAGGCGTGTTGTTGTTAAACAATGCAAAGATCAAGGCAGGAACAACAATTCCACCGATGGCAGCAAATACAGGAAGAGATGCTTGTTTAAAAGACGACAACTCGCCTTCAACTAATTCTCTCTTGATTTCAAGCCCCACCAGCAAAAAGAAAATGGCCATCAACCCATCATTGATCCATAGAAGAACGGAATATCTTAAGTTTATGCCTCCAATGTTTTTTCCTATCTCAGTGCTGAGCAAGGAGGAAAAAGCTTCTCCAAACGTTGAATTGGCTATTGTCAGACTAATAGCAACACATATTATCAGAATTATCCCACCTGCTGATTTTGACGCAAAAAAAACTTTAAAAGAGTTTAAGTTGATATTAGTCATTGAAAAATTTTAGATTCAGAAGTAAAAAATAATTACGGTTAAACGGCCCAAAGTTATCCCTTACTATTTAAATAAGGCAAGGGATAAAGAAAAAAGCAAAAGTCAAACGTACTCCTGGCAGGAGTTAGAGGAACTTAATTATTCATAAGAGCATCAATTTGCAATGTTTAACTTCAGCTAATTTTATTTTAACTATCTTACTATAAACAAATTTATTTCAAAGACCTTTTTCTATATTTTCATTGAAAGGAAGGGGAATTATGAATAGAGAACAAGGAATACCGAATTCCGAAGTAAAGCCAGATTTAACTCTCCTTCAATTTTTCAAAATTCCTTGTTCGATATTCGAAGTTTGTATTATTCCTAAGCGGACAGAAAGCTTTTGATCGCTTTTACATATCAGGCTTCTTGCGTGAAATCAAAATATTTTCAACAACATATTTGTGATTGGTACTGGTCGCTCCTGAATGTCTGAACGAAAGCATCGGGTTAGCAGGATTTGAAAAGTGCAATGGGTTGGTTACAATCATTGGCTTATCTGTTGCGGTGATATTACCGCTGCTTTTGAAGACCGTCACGTTGTATTTGAGGTCCGAGAACATGCAGGTAAAGACAATAGTATGGTTTCCAGTTCCTACATTTCCGATAACATCCGTATAATCGTCTAACACATCAGAGGCCAATCCTAATTCTCCATCAGGTTTAATCCGCATTCTGGCTATGATATGAGCATGACCATCCGTAACGTCTATCAGTACATTTCCATTTGGAGAGACATTGGATGCAGTGAAAGTAAACCATATGGTTTCCGCAAGATTTGTGTTTATCCCTTTGAAGCTAACCCACTTATCCGAAGGGCTTATATCACCAGATAAAGGTGAATTAACAAAATGTAATGCCTTCTCCCCAGCCGTCGTGGAGTTTTTTACCACCAGCATAGGTTGAAGGGCAGGATTAAACTGGATCACGTCGCCTGAGGGCTCACCTTGTAGGTTTGTCGCGGGCGGACTATCAACGGCATCACTTTCAAATGAAGCTCTTAAAATCGCTGTGGATTTACATGAACAGAAAGCAAAAAGTACAGTAATGGCTAAAAAATAAACGGTCTGGTTTTTCATTTGGGTTGAAGATTTAGGGTGAAAAAATTAAGTCATATAAAATTGATGACTTACCAGCTTTTTAGTAACCTTCTTTCAAACCTGTTTTCTTAAAAGGGATGAAATTAACCGCTGGGTTTACAAAGAATTTTAACGAAGGGCACCAGAAATTTGCAATTTGATTTCTGCAAATAATCTAGAACTTCCTCTGACAGTATATAAAATTAACTACGGATTGTACGAAGAATCTGGAAGTTCCTGACAAATCTCCTCGAACCTCGCACCTAACTTCCTGATTGTGCTATACGACTTTCCAGCTCCTGTTCCTTTCGCCTCATTTCTTCCTGTGTTGCTTCCATCTCTTCCATATTCTGACGAAGCTCTTCTTCCTGAGCTTTTAATTGTTCAGTCTGTGATTTAAATTGATTTAATAAATGATGGGTTTTTTCACTATTTTCCGCATTTGCTACAGCAGAGGCAATTATTTCTCCCGCTCTTTCCGCAAAGTTAATTTCTGTCTCCGAGAATTTATGGAAGGAAGCAATTTCTACTATGGCTTTTACTTCATCATTGAATTTCATAGGTACAATAAGAAGACAACTAGGTGATGTCTCGCCCAATCCGGAGTTTATGTAAGTATACCCATCAGGCAATTTAGTAATCATCGTAGTTTCTCCCTCTAAAAAAGCTTGTCCTAAAATTCCCTCGCCTAATTCAATACTTTTCTCCAAAAACTTCTTCTTGTTTAGCGCATAGCAGGAAATCATATTAAGTTTTTTATCCCCGGATTCGTCTTCCTGAAGTATAAAGAAGCTTCCTTGTTCAGATTGCAGATATTTGACCAAAAACAGCAAACAATTGTCTCCAAGCTCTTTCAGGTTATTCTGATTGTTACGGATAATGTCTGAAAACTGCGCCAAACCTTCTGTTAACCAAATTCTTTTTTCATCTTCTTGTTTCACTTTCTTCATTTGTTCGCGCATTTGAATAAGTTTTCCCACAAGATTACTTTTGTTTAAGGAATCATTGCTCTCATTGAGCTCCTCCCAGTTTACCGAATAGTTTCCTTCGGAGATCTGAGTAACAAAGTCTGAAGCTTTTTGCAGATTTTGAATAGAGCTTTCTAGAATTTCTTTCGCATTTTCCTGTTTTTCGTTTCCAGGATTAAATAAAAACCGCCTGTTGTTTTCTTCAAGATTTATAAGCAATGCTTTTCTGGTAGTTTCCTGATTTTTCAGCTTGATTAAAAGCATTGTAAGCGTAGGAATCCCAAGAATGATCATCAGGGTTTGCACCAGGGAGTTTCGAAAGATAGCTGCCTGATAACTTGCTTCGGCCTCTTTATTTATCTTTTCTTCGTAGGCATATAGCCGGTCTGCAAATTTTTTATATGTTTCCCAGAAGTATTTTCCATAATCATGTCGCATAAAGGCGATAAATTCCTCTCTTTTATTCTCTTTCAGGTAATTATACATTTTTTCATATCTCTCTATATAATCTTCCATTCCTTTTTTCACTTCATTATAATTTTCAGGATCAGAATAGCCCTGAACTTTCAAAAGCTCATCCAGCTTCGAAAAGGCCAACCGATTACCCTCTTTTGCAGCGTCAATTTTATAAAAGAAGAATTGATCTTCAGGAATGATGGCGAAACCTCTCAGGCTCACGTCCATTTGCCGAATATTGGTATAAGTATCTTCCGTGGCTTTTTTCACAGCCTCCGATTGATCTTTAATTCTAAGGGCTTTTTCCATTATCCGTTCATTATAGAAAGACAATCCTCCACTCAAAAGGATAAGAATGCCGATGATTATAATTCCAAGATTGATGAAATTCTTTTCAATAAAGGTCTTCATTGTTTTAATTTTAAAAAAAGTAATAATTAAAGTGTTGTAGGAAAAAGTTTGTGCTTCTAACTGATTAATATTCAAATTAAAAGAAGGTGAATTTCTTGAATTTTCATTTAAAATCCTCCTTTATTTTAGCAAAAACATACAAGAATAGGAGCAATATGGATTCTGTCTTTTTTCTTCCGCTGAATCTATATTTTGACGGGGAAAAACACAATCCTTCTTATATCACCTGGAAATAAATGGAAGAAGATAGTAATGATTTAATTTGTTCTCATTCTTTTCAATGTTTCTTCTGTCATCCCTTTAGGCAAGACCATTTACAACAAAATTTCAAAAATGAAGTAAACCCATTATCGGCCTTAATACAAGGCGGAAATTAAAAGCCTATGGAAATCAAAGACAAAATTCAGCTGCCAATAAAAATCCAGATCCCGCAAGACATAAAACCTATGCTCGCCACCCTGGTAAACGAACCGGTGAATGAAAAAGGCTGGATGTATGAACTCAAATGGGACGGTTTTAGGGCATTGGCTTATTTGAATGAAGGAACTGTAGAAATACGGTCGAGAAACAATAAAGTGTTCAATGATAAATTTTACCCGATTTACAATGCTTTGAAAGACTGGAAAGTAAATGCTGTGGTAGATGGGGAAATTATTGTCGTGAACAACCAAGGCCTTCCCGATTTCGCGGCGCTTCAAACCTGGCGAAGTGAAGCGGATGGAGAGCTTGCCTTTTATATTTTTGACATTCTTTGGTATGAAGGTCAGGATTTAATGTTTACTGCCTTGAAAGAACGAAGAAGGATATTAAATGAGGTAGTGCCTGACAAAGATAAAATCCGAATTAGTCAAAACTTCGAAACCAGCGGGGTGGAGCTTTTTGAACTGGCAAATAAAATGGGACTTGAAGGTATTATCGCTAAAAGAGAAGACAGCTTCTACGAGGCCGATGTACGGTCTAAAGAGTGGCTGAAAATAAAAACCCAGAAAAGTCAGGAAGTCATTATTGGCGGATATACAAAAAATGAAGGCACTTCAAAGAAATTTAGCTCGCTGTTGACAGGAGTTTTTGATAAAGGGGAATTCGTGTCTGTGGCAACGGTTGGAACAGGTTTTACTAATAAGATGCAGGAGGAGATTATTCAAAAGCTAGAACCTCTGCAGATTGCCGAATGTCCGTTTCTTGAAATGCCGGAATACAATAAGCCCTCCAGGTTTCGCCCAAATCCTAAACCGGCAGAAGTTATCTGGGTAAAGCCTGAGCTTGTTGCAGAGATCTCCTTTCGCACGGTTGCTTCTGATGGCACACTTCGCCATCCCTCTTTTAAAGGACTGAGGGAAGACAAGGATCCAAAAGAAGTGGTAAGAGAAAAACCTCTACCAGTAACGGAGGTATTGCATGAAGAAACCATTTTTCTCAAGAACAAGGGTATTTCATCGTCCGGAAAAACAGAAAGAAAGACGCTTCTCAACCCAACGGACGAAACCCAGACAAGAAACATCAATGGACACGACCTGAAGTTTCCTAACCTGAGCAAGGTTTTCTGGCCCGAGGAAAAGGTATCCAAGCGTGATATGCTTAATTATTATTATCGCGTCGCTCCATTTATTTTGCCTTATATGATGGACAGGCCCCAAACCCTTAACCGCTTTCCTAATGGCTACAAAGCGCCAAGTTTTTACCAGAAAGATGTAACAGGCAAAGTACCGGGCTGGATTGAAAAATTTCAATATTACAGCCATGCCGATAAGCGTACCAAAAACTTCATGGTCTGTACCGATGAAGCCAGTCTGCTTTACATCGCTGCCTTGGGTTGCATAGAAATGAACCCGTGGAGCAGCAGACAACAAAGTCCTGATAACCCTGACTGGTGCATTATCGACTTGGATCCTGATAAAAACCCTTTTAACCAGGTCATAGAAGCGGCTTGTGTTACCAAAAAGGTACTGGATGCTATGGAAGTGCCGTCCTATCCTAAAACTTCCGGTTCCACAGGTTTACATATCTACATTCCGTTAGGAGCAAAATATTCTTATGAAGATTCCAAAGAATTTGGACGGGCCATCGTAAAAGTAATCCATGCAGAAATCCCAAAATTCACCAGCATTGAACGCCTGACTGCCAACAGAAAGGGAAAACTCTACCTTGATTTCCTGCAAAACAGGCCCCAGGCAACAGTAGCCACTGCCTATTCGCTTCGCCCTAAACCTGGTACGCCTGTATCTATGCCGCTCCATTGGGATGAAGTGAAAAAAGGACTAACCAATCAATCTTTCACCATTTTCAATGCCATCGACCGGCTAAAAGAAACCGGCGATCTTTTCAAAGGTGTATTGGGAGAAGGAATTGATATGGTGAAAGCGCTGGAAAAGTTAAAAAGCATTTTTTAATTAGGGGCAACGTAGAAAGCAATGATCATTCTTTAAATTATTATATCTGTTAATGTTATGGTACTTCAACAGCAATATGAATTGGTAAAAGCCTCCAGACAGATACTTCTCAATTATTGCCGCAATATAAGTTCAGAAAATTTTTTGAAAGAGAACAGTGCTTTCGGAAGAGGAAGTATAAGGAACCTTTTGGTGCATATCGGAAATATTTATGAACTCTGGATCGCCAAGAACGCTTTAAAAGAGGAAGCCAGTTTTACAAGTTTTGACGAGATAAAGGACCTGTCTGAATGTTTCACTTTTTTCAATAATGTGGACCAAATCATGGAAAGGTTCTTTAAACTTTATTCTGATAATAATTTTGAAGAATTGGAAGTTGAAAACAGTACGGGAAAGAAAATTGTTACTGTAAACAAACTCTTTCTACATGTGATTACGCACGAGTTTCATCACAAAGGACAAATTCTTTCACTGAGCCGTCATCTTGGTTATACTCCTGTAGATACTGATGTAATTAGATGAACTGAATGCATCTTCCTACCTCACTCTTCCATCTTCCCTAACAAATACGTCGGGTATTCAAAGCTTTAACCCAGGTTTTCTTGGAACAAATTTTACATTCGTGTACACCAGGATCCAGTTCCTGAGTATTTCCACAAAAGGTGCAGGCATAAATGTCCTTACTAACGATTAGCTCGCTTCTGCTTTTATAGACATCAGGAAGGAGGGGAAGACCGTGGCGAACATCTTCATCGGCGTAATAGAAAATGCTTACCTCCCCGGAAGTTTCTATAAGCGCATTTTTTATCTGGCCCAGATGCTCAACGCTATTCATCCTTAATTCGGAAAAAAACTCATCCTGAGAAACAGCTTCCCTCTTAAAATCTTTGATAGAAAATTTACCTTCACGAATTAAATAAATGGCTTTTCCTTCTATGAGGTTTTCAAATCGAGTGTTTTTTGCAACAAAATGGGTTACAAGTCTATAAAGTCCTATTATAACAATAAAAATAATCAAAGCAGGAATGATCCCCACATCTTCGTAAAGCATAGGATCCCCTGCGGCAGAACCAAGAGCTATAATAATGACAAGCTCAAATACTGAAATTTGTTTCACTCCTCTCTTGCCTGATAGGCGAAGTGCAGCAAGGATAACTATAAACATTATAATTGTCCGGCCGACAACCTCCAGAAGGAATGTCAATGGCATATCGTTAAAAAGTATTCTGTTCCAGTCGAGATCCATCTTAATAGTATAGATTATGGTCTTAAAAAACTACTCGAAACATAAGAATTAGCCTCTAATTTGCCAGTTCAA
The DNA here is from genome assembly GCA_035628645.1 of Cytophagales bacterium. Lineage (GTDB taxonomy): Bacteria > Bacteroidota > Bacteroidia > Cytophagales > Cyclobacteriaceae > DASPJL01. The sequence continues at coordinate 9,030 of DASPJL010000018.1, forward strand.
TCTTTACTTTCATCTTTTTAAGCCTTTCATTTTTTATATTGAAAAGGAGTTTGTCAACTTTTGAACGTTTTACGAAAACAAAGGAAGAATGGTCGAGCGTAGTAATTAAACCTATTTCATCTCCTTGAAGTCCTCCTTTTTTCATTAATAATCCTGCAATATCGCCCTTGTTGATTTTGTCTTTTTTACCGCCGCTAATGTATAAGCAAGCATAAGTAGGAGGGGGAGGGAGTCGAAGTTCGGGATCAATATTTATTACTTCGACAGTTCGGTCGATGTAATCAGGAATAGATTCATCATCTGCTACGACTAAATATGCTTTGCCGTCTGCATGCATCCTGGCCGTTCGCCCATTTCTATGAATAAACCCATCTTCATGAATAGGGAGTTGATAATGCACCACATGTTTTATTTCAGGAATGTCCAATCCGCGGGCCGCAAGATCCGTTGCAATAAGCACATTACAGGCGCCGCCACGAAATTTAATCAGACTCTTTTCTCTGTCCATCTGCTCCATGGCGCCATGAAAAATACCGTGCTGGAAGTCATGGATTTCAAAAACAGCGCTTATTCTTTCTACGGCATCCCTGTGATTACAAAATACCAGGCAAACTTCCTGATTAAATCCTGCTACCAACCTCATCAGCGTATCTACCTTATCTGCACTTTTGGTTCGTATTAGTTTTAGTTCAAGTTTAGAAGCACCTGCTTCTTTCAGGTAATTCAAAGTTTCCAGTTTTTTGAAAGGCAGGAAATCGGGCAAAGTATTCAAAGTAGTAGCAGAGGTAAGTAAGTGTTTTTGCCTGCCATTCAATACTTTAAATAATACCTCCAGTTGATTTTGGAAACCCATTTGCAGCGATTTGTCAAATTCATCCAGTACCACCATTTTCACTGTGGAGGCGTTGAAAGATTTTCTACCAATGTGGTCAGCTAGTCTTCCCGGCGTACCGATTATCAATGCAGGAGCTTCACTTAAACTTTGTATTTCTGTTTTTGCAGAATGTCCGCCATAGCAGCAACTTACTTTGAAAGATGTTTTCATATTCCTGAAAACATCTTCAATCTGAAGAGACAATTCACGGGATGGAGCAACAATAATTGCCTGAACACCTTTATCTGTCGTGTTTAAATTATTAATCGTGGCTATTAGAAATGCCAATGTTTTACCTGAACCTGTGGGTGCAAGCAGCATCAAATCGGGCGTATTTTCAGCCTTTTCAATCACTGCTTTTTGCATTTCATTGAATTCGGGAAGGGAAAGTTTCTTTAAGAACTCAGCGTACCTGGCATTTAAATCGTTTTGCATCATGCAAAGGTAGGAGAGAATATTAAAGCAGGTGACTTTTTGTTTAAGTTGGTAGAAGGGAGTTGGAAGATGGTTGGGAATTCATTTAACATTTAACATTCCTTTATCTCTTCTAAAGGATTTGTTTTAAACGAAAGTCTGAAGAAGGCGTATACACGATTGTGATTGCTGTTTCCTGAAAAAAGGAACCATCTCAGTTCAAATTATTTTGATTTTTCTTTATTCGTATGAATATCATTGTGTAGCCAACCTGTTTTTAGTAATGGGATGGCTTTATTGGTAAAAAAAGAAATATTTTTTTGGATTTTAAATTTAAGTATTATGAAGGAAATAATTGTTCCAATTGACTTTTCTCCGGAATCATTTTATGCTTTAGATGTTGCAAAGGAGATATCAAAACGCTATACACAAAGCGAAATAGTTCTTTTGAATATTGTAGAAGTACCCACTCGTGCAACTTTTAGTGCTACCGGTGAACAATCTACCGTAACCATGGATGATATTTATGTCCTGAAAATGATAGAAAAAGCGAGGGATGAGATGACAGATATAATATCAGACCCCCAGTTTAACGGTATAAATATTAGGATAAAAATCAAAGTGGGGCACAATGGGGTCGCTGATGAGATCACCTCTGTGCCAGCGGACTTAATTATTATGGGATCGAAGGGAGACAGTGGGCTCCATGAATTATTGCTGGGCTCCACGGCTGAAAAAGTGGTTAGGCGCGCAAGTTGCCCTGTTATGACTATTAAAACCAAACCTCAGGATTTCAGGATCCAGGATATGATTTTTGCTTCCAACTTTAAGGAAGATATTCCTGCAATTACAAAACTTAAGGAACTTCAAAGTATGTGTTTTGCCAAACTTCACCTGTTATATGTAGACACCAGTAAAAACTTTTTAAACAGAGAGAAGGCAAAAGAACGGATGCTTCATTTTGCTGAGAAAAATAGCTTGGACAACTATACAATCAATGTGAAAGAGGCAAGTTCTAGCGAAGAAGGAATCAGTCAGTTTGCTTCAGATATAAATGCGGATGTTATTGCAATGGCCACCCATGCCAGAAAGGGATTTTTACACGTACTTATGGGAAGTCTTACAGAAAGCATGGTCAATCACAGCAAAACCACGATGTTTACATTTCACATGAAAGAAGAGGAGACTCATGCATAGAAGAGATGTTTGAGTTATAAATTTCCGCTTTTCTATTCGAATTTTGAAAAGTTAATGATACCGTATCCTGAAGAGGAGTTAGTTTTGTTTTGTAGTAATAAAGCATTATCCGAAAGAAGGTATATGTTATAATTTTTCCCCCTTTCATTCTTTTCTTTGAGGATAAACTTTTTTACTTTGAAAGGTTGATCAGGAGTGATTTTTACTGAACCAATGGTAAAGCTGTCCTTCGTTAAATTTTGAAAGAAGAATATTTCTTTTCCTTCTGGTGTTTCTCTCGAAAATTTATAATCATAGAAATCACCAGGATCTCTATCATAAGAAGATTCAACTGTGGGAAAAAATCTTGCAATAGGTCCTTTGTCTAGTTGTTTATAAATTAAAGAGTCTTTTCTTGTTTTAATTAATATTAAGTCGAAGCTTGTATAAACAATATGTTCCATAGAACCTACAGGAAGTCCAGTAAGTCCCCCGACAATCAGAGATACAATCATTCCTTCTCCTGCAAAATCAGTCCTTAATGTGTTTTCTCCAATTAAGAGATATTCGTCGTTTAACATGATTAAATCCCTTATTTTCACTTGTTTTATCCTTTCCTTTGAATCAAAGTCCAAAGAATCCGAGACGTCAAGTTTTATATTTTCGTCAGGGTAGAAAGTTGTGCTTTCAAAATTCCCTTTCTCATTCATTGTGTTTATAAATGTTCCGGATTTCAGTCCAGCTTTCTTTCCTCCTAATATTTCTTTTCCAACAATAATTATTTCAGTTGGTCCTTTTTTAATGATAAATTTTGAAGCATACCTACTAATGCCGCTCTCTCCAATCTCTCTATCAAATATTAACTCCCCTTTTGCATCATCAATTGCTATTATCCGGGTACTTGCTTCAGGAGAATTGAAAATCAAATAAAAATTACTGTCTGATTTTTCTGCTTTGTTCAGCACTATCGTTTTGCCATTATCAAAAACTTCTTTTTCCCACAAGGTGTCAAACCGATAGGATATTTTTGTAAATGTAAATCTTGGTCCTTTCCTTCTGACGGTATAAAATGCGCTTAAATCATAATAAATTAATTCAGTATTTTTTACATTAGACTTCAACTTACTTCTTTGGTTGGTAATAAACTTGCCTTCCTTGTTGTATTTTGGAATATAAATGACCCTGTTATAAGTGTCCAGGAATAAATAGATGTGTTCTTCCCCATTAAATGCATAGCCTAAATATTCAGCTTTTGGAAAGGAAGTAAAATGTTCTGCTATTCTCTCGGCTTTTAAATTGTTAAACTCGCTTCTTAATACAGTACTATTTCCGGTGTTGTCAATAATGTTTTTTACAAAACCAACATTCTTTGTAACATATATCTTCTCCACTTTTTTTGGGCTTTCTCTATCAAAAAAATACAATCTTTGACCATTTGAATTAAATAGAGTAGCGAGGAATAAAATAATGAAAAGATTGAGCTTCATATGTATATAATTTGTTTTTTAATGGTCATATTTAATTCGCATGATATTTATCCTCGTTCGGTAGCTTTTTGCTCATGCTGATTTCATATGTTGTGTTTAAAATTTAAAAAGTGGCTTTAATATTTTGCGTGAATGTAGAATAGAAGTTCTTTATGGTTCATTGCAATTTATTTCTATAAAAAAAATGATTGTTGCTTACTCTGTAGTTAAGCATGAAAAAATAAAAATACAATGAATAATTGATAGCAGAAACATCTTTTGAACCCCAAGAGAAATTATTATACAAATTTTCAGACGCAGAATTTATAATTCACAAAAGTATAAAAGTTAGTCGTCTTAATTCCCGTTAAACCCCTCCACTTCCTTCAGCAAGGTATCCACAATTTCCTGGTGTTTCTCCTCATAGATCAGCTCACCTTTTAACAGGAACTTATGCGTTTCCATCATTACTTCATAAATGGGGGTGTGAATATGTTTCGGGATTTTGAAAAGACGCGGATCTCTTTTGTCAAAAGGAGTGTCAACTTTGGAGTTGAATAAATAAGGTACCAGAATTTTGGAACAACTTATGGCGATACGATCGATTTT
>DASPJL010000019.1:0-34627 GCA_035628645.1 Cytophagales bacterium
TTCTATCCATAAAAGCGGATGCAAAATGATCCGCTGATTTAAGCAAACCTCGTAAGGGTGAAAATCCATGCTTTTTTCTTTCACAATAAAGGGCTACATAGTTTAAAGCTTTTCTAGCCTCGTCTTTACTTATTCTTTTAACAGGTAATTCAAAAGCTTGCAAAATTTGAATTGCATAACTGCTCCAATCATCCCAATCCTTCAGATGGTTTTCAATGAAATTCCTATCTCTTTCGACAAGATCAATAATTCCTCTTCCTCCTGGATCATTTTGAATAGATTTATGATGTCCTATAACTAAATCAATTAAATCATTCCAGTCTACCGCTGAAAAGCATGGAAGAAATGCCAGCGATGAAATTTCATGACGATGAACGTATTCTAATTCTCTCTTTTCCTTTAACGTTTTAGCGTTGATGTTTTGAATTTTTCTTTGAAAGTAAGGATGTGCCTTTCCTAAATCATGTAGTATGGCTCCTTTTCTGGCTATCTCAATATTAAAATCGAAAGCATATTTTTGTGCAAATAATTCAATTGCTTGAGTGACATGTCGAGTATGATCTAATAAGGTTAAATTGCCGTAATTTTTGCTTTTAGCAAGTATTTCATTCAGGGACTCCATGGCTTAACTTCTAATAGGACTTCCAAAAACCTTTAATTCTCCAAACATCTCTGAGGCGTTATCAAAGCGATTATGACCTACCTTAAAACCATTTGAAGAATCGGCAAAAAATAATTCGAAACCGTTTATTTCATCAAATTCAAATTCATTCATTTTTGATACAAATTCCGGAAATAATAGATCTTCATTACGACACAAACAAATAGTTTGAGTTAAGGCAACATTAGCTTCATCCTTATTTACAAATGCTAAATATAAATTTGGATTGAGCATCACACCCCTGTTGAGAATACCCAAATTAGTTTTGTATTGCCCTTTGTCTTTATAAACCAGTATTCCACCTTTTGACCAAGTTTTCTCCTGTTGAATGTCGATTCCCTGATAGTTAAGCCTATATCGTTTTATTTTTAAAATTTTTCCCATATAGCTTTCCCCTAGAAGGTCAGGAAAAAGCTTTTTCTCTATGCCTTCTAAAATTGAAGGTGTCAAAAACTGCTGACTAAAAGTCTCGCTATCTCTTACTGCAGTCCACGGTTTTATAAATCCAAATGGTCCCGAGTATTTAACTACATAATAATTCATAAGCTTTCTATTAATGAACCTAATCCGATTCCAGTTGAATTTCCTAAACCGACATTCCAGGCAAATGCAATAGTTTCAGGCTTCCCTTTAATTATTACAGGACAAATACTTGTTATATTGCCAATGCCTTTATAGGTGACTTTTTTTCGTTTAGCAAGAGGATAACTTCTATCGAATAAAATTTGTAGTGAAGTATCTTCAAGTCCGGCAGTTTTTAACTTTGTACAAAGTGTTTCGGTTAATAACTGATCTGCCCCTTCATCATCAAAAAGATAATGTTTCTCTTTTTCTCCCACACTCCTTTTAATAAAAATCGGACTAGCTGCAAAAAACTTTTTCTTCGGATGAAAATTCAGGATCTTGTTGAATTGTGATATCAATAACTTTTAGTCCATAATTAATTAGGGGATCAATTAATATGCCCTTAATTAGTTTTTTACAAAGATCTTCATGATATACGCTTATGAAAAAATGAGCGCCGTTCCTAAAGTTTAATCCTTTTTCAGAACCCTTTCCTCCTTTAAGCCAAGAAAAAGAATATAATGAGGTTTTATCATGAATTTCATTCACGCCAATCCATTTATGTAAGGCTCCTACTAAACTAGGAAGGTGATCAAAAGGAACAGGTTTGCTGTTTGAGGTTGTTTTTATATGTATTCGCATTTATAGGATGACTTTAAATAAATTTCCATTAAGACAGCAAGGTTATAACTTGATATAAATAAATGTAAGGTTTACGAAATTTTAACTGTACTTCTGTATTGATATAATTCTTTAAAATAATTTCTATGGCAGCAAACAAAAAACACCCACTTCCTCCAGACTTTAACAATCCCTTCGAAAACCGAGATCCTAATGAAGTTTGGGAAGATCTAAAGAAAAATGCGAAACCCGTTTCAAGAGAAGAAGTCTTCAAAAACTTTAAATCAAAATCTGAAAAGAAAAAGTAGTTCATAATATCACATTTTATTCGCCAAACCCTCCAAGGGTTTTAAACCCTTGGAGGGTTGTTTTTAACAACTAAATCTGAATGACCTCTCCACACCCAAACCCCATACTATTCTTCTCCCCAAATCCTGAATAATACCCAACCTCGTGCAACCCCACCGGAGCGGTTAGCTCAAAATCAAAAAGATAGCCGACCACTTCCGTTTGTTGAGAGGTAAGCGCTTTTATGGTTATCTTCTTCCTTTGCGGCTCATTTAATAATTTAAAATCCATCGTTGCACCATTCACTTGGCTTTCAATCAACCCATCTGATATCGCTATTGAATGCGCTGTATATTTTGAGATCAAGTTTCTTATCAAAAATTCTTTGTATTCTCCATCCACAGGCGATAAATATTGAGCATACTTGGATTCAGGTCTTTTGGTCGTAAGGCATAAGGGAGATAAGGCCTTATACTGCATGCATTGTTTAAAATTAGGAACAGCAAGGCTTTCCACAGATTTTACAGTAAATGCTATTCTGCTTATGGCATCTCCCAACTGCATCTCCTGGTTTATGAACAAACCTTTTATAAAGCTTTCAGCAGCCTTATCTATCATAAAACTGATGATAAAGCTTACACTTTCTCCCAACAATTCAATCCGCTGATATTCTTTTTGAAGCTTAAAAGGCCGGAGATCCAACTGTGAAAAAGTAAAGAGTTTAAATTTTTTGTACCCTTCTTTATAACCTTCGGAATGTAGAAATCCGGCAAATGAACTGTCTGCTTTTTCAATAATCTTGTAAATAGCGGAAGAAAGCTCGTATTGGTAATTGATAGGCAGAAACCTTCCACTCGTTCGTTGAAGAGTAATTTTAAACCTCATAATAAAGATGATAATTAAGGAAAGGATTATTTATTGGCATGTCAGTTAAAAAAAATGTCAGAAAAATGAAATAGATAATGATATGCAGATACTAATTAAAGACATAATTCATTAAAACAAAACTTATTTGACCATTAATTGTTTGAATCGTAATAATTTTTAAGGATTAAATATTTGATGTGTGCTCAACGAATCAAGGTAAAAAAGGGAAATACTAGAACCCTTCATTGTCTATTTTCAAATCTGTTCAAAAAACTTCCGGATTCTATTTTCCATTTCAAGATTGTCGAGCCCAATATTATGATGGCTTCTTTTTTTGTATATAAAAAATTCGATATTTTGTTCCAAGTCTGATTCTTTCATTTGATCAAAGAGCTTCTTGCCTTGTTTAGCAGGGGTAATGTCGTCTTGATCTCCGAAATGCATTTGAGTTTTGGGGAGCTGATTATAAAAATACAGAGGAGAGCCGGCAATCATTTTTATTCGTGTTTCTTCAACAGAAGAAGTTCCATCTATTAAAGCATCCAGGAATTGGAATTTATAAGTAGGATCATTCTGATGAGTAGAAGTAAGCTCGATAAGATCTGTAGGAAATGCAATTCCAACCGATAACTTTACTCTTTTATCCCGTTCCGCCATTAACAGGGCCACGGTTCCTCCTCTGCTCCCACCTCTTACAAAAACCTTGTCTGGATCCACTTCACTAAAATTAGCCGTTACAGCATTTAAGCAAGCAATTGCATCATCTGTAGCTCCATCAAAAGCATCATTTCTTGTTCCTTCTGATTTTGGACTGGTATATTCTGTACCATTAATAGTTAATGACAAAGATTGTCCTCTTAAGGCTGGAACAACATATACAAAAGGCAGGGTGCTCGTTTCTGAATTTGATTTTTCTATAGTCAGATTTTGATATGTAACCGTATTATCCAATGCAAAACCATAGACATATAGCTGTATTGGTAAAGGTTTTGTTGTAATGGGTAGCATTACTCCGGCATATTGTTTCATACCCATTAACCGAAAAGAAATGATTTTAAGCAAAATAGAATCGCTAATTATTTTGTGGGTTTGTTCTACTTTAAAATCTAAAGGGGATAAATCTCTTTTAAGCCATTCTTCTTTTACTTTATTAATTTCTTCAGCAGTAGGTTCTGCAAATAACTTTTTTTTATCAAATCCCTCCAAAACATCCTCCTGTTGGCAAGCAAAAAGAAAAAATAAGAAAGCAGAGGCAAGGCATCTTTTAAGGTAGATCATATAAATTTTTTGTACCAGTACGATAATGTTTACAATAATCGCTACTCAAAATGTTTTAGCCAGCCAAAATCACTTTGCCTATTTTTCGTAGACATTAATAGTATAAATCAAGAAAAGCCAAAATAGATGCCAGCCCTCAGCAATTGAGGGGAAATTTTATTGAACCTTCAATTTTTTCTTAAAGCAATCAAATAAATTATCTTGTTAGCCTTATTTTATCAATTGATAGAGTTGAAAAAAGTAAAAGCTAAAAGTTACATTCTTGCTTTTCCCAACCCTTTTTACTTTTTTGCATAGAAAAAGCTTAAATGTCCTCAGGTAAACAAACGTATATCAGGTACCATATCATTGACCGGTGTTTCTCCTCACCCGGGCAGAAGTATTTCACCATAGAAGAGCTTTTGGAAAAACTTGCCGATCATGATATCAAAGTCACCAAGCGAACCATTGAAAATGACTTCAAGGCAATGAGGGAAGACAGTCAGCTGGGTTTTTATGCTCCCATTGCTTATTGCTGGATCAATAAAGGTCATTATTATACTGATCCTGATTATTCCATCAACAAGCTTCCCATTACCCAGGACCAGGTGAAGCTGCTGGAGATTGCCAGTCACATCCTGCAACAGTTCAAGGGCATGAACTTCTTTTCAGAAATGGAAGAAATTGTAGATAAGCTTGGCAATACGGTAAAGGACCTTCGTAAGGGAGACAAGAAAGAAAGTTATCCCTTCATCCACTTTGAAGAAGCCGCCTTTCAGGAAGGGCTGCAGCACATGGCACCGCTAATCAAAGCAATCAATGACGAACAACCTGTTACCATCCATTACAATCCTTTCGGCAAGGAGCTCAAGGAGCATAACTTCCATCCTTATTTCCTGAAACAATACAAACAGCGTTGGTATGTGATAGGCAGGCCTGATAGTAAAAAACTTATTTTTCCCCTTGCACTGGACAGGATGAAAAATGTGAGTCACTTTGAGGGAGAGTATAAGCCTAATCCAATTTCCAATCCTGATGAATTCTTCAAAAACATCATCGGTATTTCCTATGCGCAGGCGCCTGCCGAAAACATCATTCTTTCGTTTTCGCCACAGCAGGGCAACTATATCAAAACCCAATACCTGCACAAGTCACAAAAGATCCTGGTGGACAATGAAAAGGAGTTGCGGATCTCCGTGCATATAGTCCCCAATTACGAGTTTATTTCTCTACTGATGGGCTTCACCCCGGATGTAGAAGTCCTGGAGCCACAAAGTGTAAGAGAAAAAGTGAAGGAGCTTTTTGAGAAAGGGCTGGAGAGATATGGGAGTGGGAAAAAGTGATTATTAGATTGTCTATATAATTTTTAGGTTAATAGCTTTATTTTCAATTGTCTGGTTTGGAATACTCCAATGTCTTCTGTCGGGTAAAGCTCTCCTAACGCTACCCTATTTGTCATTTTCCTTTTTCTGGCACTCAATCCAAAATATCCATTATTACCATCAACAAAATCTTGCTGCAATGTCAAAATAATTTAGCCCGAAGGAGAAAATAACCTTGCAGCTAAGTAAGAAAGACTTGGCTGCAGGAAAAAAAAAGTTGGCTGCAAGATTTTTATAATCATGCAGCCAACTTTTCAAGATTTGGCTGCACAATTTTCAAATTTCTGCAGCCAGATTTTAACAAAAAAAACAGCCGGATCTTTAGAACCCGGCTGCTTGTTTTTCTAATCTGAGACTTTTACGAGACCTGGAGTATATCTGCTAAAGCTCCTGTTCTTATTACCGAAGTGGTTTTGTATGCCCTTCGCACTTCAATGGTGTAGTTTCCCGCTGGAAGCTGAGGGATGCTGAACATCAGTTTTCCCTCCGTACGTGAAGCAATCACATCTACTTTTGTGGTAGTGCCATTTACAAAGAAGATGCCTTCATTTGCATTTTCAGGATCGAACTTAAGTTCCTCGCCGATGATCATTCCAATGCCTCCCGGTGTAATCCTGCTGTTGGAGATACCTGAATTGATATCCGTAAATTCAAGGATTACAGGTGTAGGTAAAGGTTGGCTTGTCCTCTCTAAAATTGCGGATTGCATTTTTTGAGTCAGCAACAGTCCGTTGGAAACATTGGCTTTCACGGCATGCCTGCTGTAGTCAAAGACATCTGTTTTGGATTGGAACAGTCCGGTAATACCGGGCTTAAAGTTTGCAATAGGCAGATTGACGTTATTCCCTTCTGCTACTTCGTCCGTAACAACATTAAAGAAAAGGTGCAATATGGCGCGCATGTCGGACTCGGAAGAACCAGTACCGCGCTGCAACATTTTCCTGATGATGCTTTCGCTGTCATATACATTGTTTGCAAGAATTCTTGCTGATTGGTCATTAGGACCAGAAGTAATCGGATTTGGTTGTAAATAATATTTGATAGCCATTTTAATTGTTAGTTTAAGTTTGAAAATTGATTTACTTTAATTGGTGTTAATTGATTGTTATACCAGGTCATTTTAAGTCTTCCTGCCACGACTGTTTCTGCCCGGTCTCTGAGATCGGCATACATTGTTAAGTTTCTCTTTTTCATTGTATTAATAAATTTTTATCGATCGATAAAACAAAGCTAGAAGGAGGTACCGAAGCTTGTTTTCGGTGGTAGATTTTTTTTAAATATTTTTTTTCTGTCTCGATAAAGTCTTAAAATCTGACTCCGCTGCTCAACCTAGGTTATGCTTAAATTCAACCCGGAGGGCATACTCTTTAAATAAGGGAAAAAATGAAGGATCAAGTAGAGATAAAAAGAGCTTAAACTAACAGGCAATTAATCGTTTTCCTAAGTAAAGCCATCATAGCCGGTCACCAAATCATATAAAATCAAAGTTCAGCATTGTCAAGCTGAGAAATTATTTCTCGAACTAATGGCAGGTTGAACCAATTCTTAGGGGTAAAGTAAGATGTTAGTGAGGACACTGACATCGGCGCACGGGGGTTAATTATTATGAAATTGCAGCAAAACCAAAGATAATATCAGGCCGAAGAAGTTTTAAAATTCTTATTTATAGATGATATTGATATTTTAGGCTTACTTGTTTTAGGCCTTTCTCACAAACTCGGATTTCAACGACATAGCACCAAAGCCGTCAATTTTACAATCAATGTTATGATCTCCCTCAGTTAACCTGATGTTTTTGACTTTAGTGCCTGATTTAATTGATTTTGGGGCTCCTTTAACAGGCAAGTCTTTAATTACAATCACTGTATCACCATCCTTTAGCACATTCCCATTTGAATCTTTTACCAAAAGGTCTCCCTCTTCTGCTATTTCAGCCGGGTCCCATTCATGGCCACATTCAGGGCACATCATTAGATCACCTGTAGAGTAAGCATAGGGTGATTTACAACTAGGGCACGATTTGTTATCAGACATAAGGAATTTATCATCAACGTTATTGGCCGTAAAGATAATCTTTTGGAATGACTAATAAAGCTATTTGTTCAACACAACAGTAGTTTTTCAACCTACGGTTTTCCTCAGATTATATATCATAACAATAATCACTGTTACTGCTACTCCCAGAAAAATATATTCCACATACGACCCCAGAGAGGGGAAAATACTTCCGAGAAGGTATCCTGCCAACACCAGTGTGGTGATGTATAATAGGGTACCGATAGCGGTATAGGGAATAAATTGTTTTAGATCCATTTTACTGCTTCCTGAAATTAATGGATTAAAAGTTCGGATAATGGGAAGGAAACGCCCGATTATTAAAGCTGTCTTTTTGTGTTTTCGGTAAAAATCTTCAGCTTTTTCCAGGTGTTTTCTTTTAAAGAGCAGGGTGTCTTTTTTTTTGTGTAATCTGCTTCCAAGCTTTTTCCCCAACCAATAGCCAGTACAATCTCCGGAAAAACCGGCTATAATAAGCAAAGGAATAAGCAGCCATAAAGGGAAGTTCAAGGTTTGAACAGCTGTGAGCAAACCGGCTGAAAAAAGCAACGTTTCGCCACCAGGAACAATGAGACCAACCAAGAAACCTGTTTCAATATAAACGAAAATAATAATAATGGCTATTCCACCCCACTGAATGATTTCATGCATAGTTTCTATTTTATTTTGTTTTTCTAGTGAGTCGAAACGGATTTTCTGGCAGGAAGTATAAAAATGAAAGTACGAAGTCAGGTATTGTTATAATAATCTTTATTCCCAATTCCCTTTCTTCCGGCTTCCAACTCTTCCTTTGCCATCCCGTAGAAAGTGTAAACCGAATAAACCATAAGGCGGAATAAATTTCAAATTCTTATCAAACTATGCATATGACTAGTTATCCAGGTAGTCCGTACCCTTTAGGAGCTATATGGGATGGAAAGGGTGTAAATTTTGCAATATTTGCAGACAATGCTACGGGAGTGGAGCTTTGTTTGTTTGATGGTCCTGAGGAATCAACAGAATCAGCAAGGATAAAAATTTATGAAAGGGATCACCAGGTTTGGCACATTTACATCCCGGAACTAAAGCCTGGTCAGCTATATGGATACCGTGTACATGGTCCTTATGAGCCGAATAATGGCCATCGCTTCAACCCCAATAAATTATTAATTGATCCATATGCGAAGGCTATCTCCGGCACTATTCAATGGCATGATTCCTTATTTGGTTATGAGTTAGGGCATCCCGACAAGGATTTAAGTTTTAGCGAGAGCGACAGCGCACCATATATTCCAAAATCTGTAGTAATAGATCATAACTTTGATTGGGAGAATGACTCAGCTCCTAAGGTTCCTTACCACAAATCGGTAATTTATGAAACGCACGTAAAAGGGTTTACGAAGCTTCATCCGGATATTCCTGAAGAAATGAGGGGTACTTATGCCGGTCTGGCACATTCCATAACCATTGATTATCTGAAAAAATTAGGCATTACGGCAGTAGAGTTAATGCCCGTTCACCATTTTGTAACTGACCGTTACCTGCTGGATAAAGGCCTCACCAATTATTGGGGCTACAATTCTATAGGATTTTTTGCTCCTGACGTACGGTATTCTGCCAGCGGAGTATTGGGAGAGCAGGTAAGAGAGTTTAAGCAGATGGTGAAAGCCCTGCACAAGGCTGGCATTGAGGTGATTCTTGATGTGGTATATAACCATACCGGCGAGGGAAATCATTTAGGGCCAACGCTTTCTTTTCGTGGGATTGACAATGCGTCCTATTACCGGCTTGCCGAAGAAAAACAATATTATATGGATTACACGGGTACTGGAAATACATTGAATGCTAATTTGCCAAATGTATTAAGGTTGATGATGGACAGTCTGAGGTATTGGATTCTTGATATGCATGTAGATGGTTTTCGGTTTGACCTTGCTTCTACGCTTGCCCGGGAGCTTCATGAGGTAAACCGGTTAAGCGCGTTTTTTGACATTATTCATCAGGATCCCACCATTTCCCAGGTAAAGCTTATAGCCGAACCGTGGGATGTAGGCGAAGGAGGGTATCAGGTAGGAAATTTTCCTCCCGGATGGGCCGAATGGAATGGAAAATACAGGGATTGTATTCGGGATTACTGGAGAGGTTCGGAAAGTATGCTTGCTGAATTTGCCATGCGGTTTACCGGAAGCCCTGACCTGTATAGTGATGACTACAGAAGGCCCACAGCGAGCATCAATTTTATAACTGCCCACGACGGCTTCACCCTTCATGACCTTGTCTCTTACAATGAAAAACATAACAGTGAGAACGGGGAAAATAATATGGACGGCGAAAGTCATAACCGTTCGTGGAATTGCGGAGTGGAAGGCCCCACAGAAGATCCGATGGTCAACCATTTGAGGGGCAAGCAAAAGCGTAATTTTCTGACCACCTTATTCCTTTCACAGGGCGTGCCTATGATTGTAGCCGGGGACGAACTTGGCAGAACTCAAAACGGAAATAATAATGCCTATTGCCAGGACAATGAAATATCCTGGATAAACTGGGGGAAAGCAGATAATGATCTATTGGAATTTACAAGAAAATTGATTCACCTGATAAAGGCACACCCTGTTTTTTGCAGGAGGAAATGGTTTAAAGGAAGACCCATAAAAGGAGTGGGACTAGAAGATATTGCCTGGTTTCTGCCTGAAGGAAATGAGATGAGCGAGGAACATTGGGCACAGGATTTTGCAAAATCCCTGGGGGTATTTTTAAATGGAAAGGGTATACATACGACGGGTACAAAGGGTGAACAGATAGCTGACGATAGTTTTTATGTAATCTTTAACGGACATTTTGAATTTCTTAACTATAAGCTTCCTCCGATGAAATACGGAAATGGATGGACAAAGATTTTAGATACCAGCGAAGACAGGATAGATGAAAGCAGAGGAATATACAAAGCAGAAGATCAGATAAAAGTAGAAGGCAGGAGTATTGTGGTATTGCAACATCCTGTGTTTCAAACCATAGGTTGAGTTGGGGCTTAAGAATGTGTTAATTCAGTAATATGCTAAGTGCTAAGTAAGTATGTGATGATTAAAATGATTCCTAAACATTTAATATAAGTAATTTAAGGGAGATGGGTAAAGACTGTCGTAGCATTATCAGAAGTCCAAACCCTGAACTTCAAGCCTAAAAAAACACACAATATGTGCAATTTAGCTTCAAAACACATTTAGGAATGAATTAGAGAAATTTTACCATTAATTATAAAAGCATTAAGTCGATCTTCGACTTTTAACAAAGCGTTATTTATTAGTCTCGCCACGGGCTGTTACTAAAGCTACAGATCCATGGATTTTAAATTCTACAAAACTGGGAAAATGGATTTTTAATTTGATAAGGTTAACAAGTCTAATTAAATTAATAACTAACAAGGTGTACATTTTATGGCAATGAATTCAGTACTGATAATAGATGATGACGAAGTGGATTTTATAATTCATTCCAAAATAATCCACAAAGAAAATTCGTCCGTCAAGGTAACTTACAAGTCGTCTGGTATTGAAGCGCTGAATTATTTAAATAAAATAATTGAAGACGGCGAAGAATGGCCCACTCATATTTTAGTAGATATAAACATGCCTCCGATAAACGGATTTGAATTTGTAGAAGCCTATTCAAAGTACCCTGAAAAAGTTACCCAAAAAGCTAAAATTTACATTCTGTCCTCTTCAGATAGCTCAGACGATAAGTCCAAAGCCAGGGAATATCCCCTTATTACTGATTACATAGTGAAGCCTTTATCTATAGAAATAGCCAGAAAGATCTTCTCCCAATCATAATTTAATATTTTTTACCCTTCCTGTTCAGTTGCTTTAATCATAGTCTTTTAAAAGAATTTAGGATAACAGTTTCTCTTATTTTAAATATCTTATCCTTAATTAAATATACTTTATCTAATAATAAATTTAATTTTTCGATGGTTACTTTCTACGAATCTTTTATATTTATGGATTAAACCAGCTAATTATTAGTTCGCTCACGCAACATTAATTATTAGAATGGGCAGGAGAAAAGTAATAATTACAACTAAAATACCTATTCAGCCATGAAAAGATCATTTCTATTTTCGGTTGTTCTGTTAATGTTTATTTCACAGCATTTGCTGTTTAGCCAGTCTACAGAATTTGAATTAAGATGGCAGGCAAAGCGGCTTTCCAAAAGTTGTTTTACGGTAACTCAGGATCAGGGAGATAAAGCGGGAGCCATTTGGTGGCCTACTAAAATGGATTTGTCTAAGGACCTTGATCTTCATTTTGTAATTTATTTAGGAACCAAAGATGGCGGTGGGGCGGATGGTCTTTCCTTTGTTATGCATAACGATATCAGGGGAATGGAAGCAAAAGGAGAAGTGGGCGGCGGATTATATTTTGGAAACCATCCTTCGAAGGGACCTGCTAAAATCGAACCTTCTGTAGCCATTGAACTTGATACTTACCAGAACGCCGGTGGTGGTGGAAATTGTAGTGGTGTTGGTGGTCAGGATGATCCGGCCTATGATCACACTGCGGTAGTTTACGATGGAAATATTTGTAATCCGGTATATGGTCCGGTAAAGTTACACGAGACTAAAGATAATGTAGAGGACAATACTTGTTACTCATCAGTCATTGAATGGAGACCAGGAAAAGGAGGAGCAAAGGATAAGTTATCGCTGTATATTGAAGGGAAGCTTCGTTTTACGCACGAAGATTATATGCTCAAGAACGTTTTTAATGGCGATGCCGGTAATCCATCTGACCCTGACAATATGGTGTATTACGGGTTTACAGGTTCTACAGGAGGGTTGTCCAATGAGCAAACCATTTGTATTTTCGAAGGTAATTCCACTCCTGTAGCAAAAGATGATTTTGCATCCACTGCGTTTGAGACTACTGTTGATATAGATGTACAATTGAATGATAAAGACGAAGACGGAGATCCTTTGTATACTACACAAATTCTTGTGGCTCCCAAAAACGGTACAGCTAAGATTCTAAACAAAGATAAAATACAATATTCTCCGAATCCCGGATACGCTGGCTTGGATTCGCTTCAATATCGTGTTTGTGATATTGATCCGGCGGTTACCGGTGGAGAAAAATGTTATGCGAATTGTACCAACGCCTGGGTACGTTTTAATCAGGTGGAATGTCCGACCTATACGTTAGAAGTAAAGAAACTTAACGAAAACGAAAAATGCGACGACGCGCTTGCAGACAACGGTTCTGCAGAAGCTTATATGTGGGACGGAACAAATAAAATAACATCTTATACTACTTTTAAATGGTATTCGGGGAATTACTTAACGGCTGCACAAGTGAGTGGATTAACTCCCTATCATGTCGGGACAGTGGCAGATAAAATGAAAGAAGGGATATATACCGTTTTTGCTCAATATCAGACTTGTGATCCTCAGATAGCGCGTATCACGATCAACAGACAAAAAGACCCTCCTGTCTTTACTGTTGTGGTTAAAAAATCTGTGACCCAATGTAATCCCTTAGACGGAGAAGCAGAGGTTAAATTAACTGACCCATTTGCACTTTATTCCGATTATTCCTACAAATGGTATACAACTTATCCGGGCACTTCAATAGCAAGTACAAAAACGCTTTCAGGAGTTGCAGCCGGTACTTATATTGTAAGGGTGACGCACACCAGGTCAGGATGTGTTGCGCAAGGTTCTGTAACCATTTCTAATGAACACAACCTTCCGGCAATATCTTTTACTTCTACTCCGAGAACAAGTTGTAACATAAAAAATGGAAAATTGAAGGCCAATGTAGCGGGAAATACCTCAAATTATACATTTTATTGGGCGGAATATAATGACCCGGGTTTTTTAAACGAACATAAAGGCTCAGCTTATAGTGACCTGGATACAGGCCGATATTGGCTTAAAGCAAAAGATAAAGTCACCAAGTGCTTTTTGAATACGATTCTTGTGAGGGTTGAGGATGGAAGAAAAGGACCGGTGATCAATTTTACACAAACACCTCAAAGCAGTTGTAAATCTACAGGTAACGGAACCATCTCTATAAACAACGTAGACGGAGGCAAACCGCTAGGTGATTATGAGTTTGAGTGGTATCAGGGAAACAATACCTTTGTTGAGCTGCCAACGGTGAAAGTATCCGCGCATAAGACTTATGATTTAGATAAAGGACAATATACCTTGAGGGTAATTAATAAAAGTACAGGTTGTATTACAGATACTTTAATAGAAATAACCGAACAGCTTGATAATTTTGAAATCAAACAAGTAGCACTGAAGAATCAAACTACCTGTATACCTGCAAACGGTGAAATAAGCGTAAATGTAGATCCGGATGTCTCAGGTCCTGAAACACCTACAACCACCGGTTATAAATTTGAATGGTGGAAAGGCGAATCTGTTACCACCGACGCTCCATATAAAACAGATGCTGCCATTACGGGACTTGCGGCCGGAAAATATATTGTAAAAGTTACTTCCAATAATTCAGGCTGTTCCTTTACCAAGGTCTTTACTATTGGAGCTCCAGCATTGCCAACTGTTACTATCACAAAAAATAATAACCAGACCAGTTGCGACCTTGCCCTTCCTAATGGAAAACTAACAGCGGCTGGTGCGCCAACTTCCGGTTTTACTTATTCTTATCAATGGTATAAAGGAGATGGAACTTCTTCGGAGATGGTTGGATACACTTCTTCAGTGGCAGATAACCTGGCTGAAGGTACCTACACGGTAAAAGTTACTAATGATCAAACGGGATGTTGGGTAACCGGTAAAGGAAAAGTGGAATCTTCTCCCGTTGCCCCTCCGGTCATAAGTGTTGCTCCTGCTGATATTAAACCTCAAACTTTTTGTGCTGATCCGGCAAACGGGGGCAAACCTGACGGAGAAGCAAAGGCAACTATTGGAGGAACAACGCCAGCAAATATCGAATTCAGGTGGTATAACGGCGATTTAAATTTGACTCAAATCAAGGCAAAGACGTCTCCGGATTTTACAGGCGCGCATTATCAAAATCTTGCGGCCGGAAAATATACGGTGGTTGCTGTAGACCTAGTGAATCATTGTATTTCTGATCCTTTTGTTGTTACTATTTCAGATAACACCTCCACGATCAACATTACCATTTCTGTTACTAACTCTACAGGTACGGACTGTCTTGACGGTATAGGCAGTGAATTAAGTGCAAATGCTACAGTGGGCGGAGCTTCTCCTGCTTTTGTTTATAAATGGTATAAAGGTTCACCTGAAACTAGTACCGCTCCATATTTTTCGAGTTCTACGCCAGTCATAAACCCTACTGACCTGGAAGGGAAAGTGATTTCAAATATTACTCCTTCAAGATATACAGTAGTAGTTCAAAATCTGGCTACGGGATGTTGGAAATATAAAATTGAGGATTTGGGAAGTGCATCTCCAATTCCGTCAGTCAAATTAAATGTTACTGATAATTCAATTTGTCCTAATCCGAACGGCGATGGTAAAGTATCCATTGATTTGGTTTATAAAAATAAAGCGATTGATCCAACTGATGTTGTAGATGATCCTAATGTTCTTGCCAACTATGATGTTTATTTCTTTAAAGGAAGCACACGGCCAGCGACTTTGACCGCTTTAAATAAAATTACTTTTGATCAGTTAACTGAAGGTTTCTATACCGTTTTTGTAAAAGAAAAAGGTGGGAATGGCTGCGAGTCTTATCTGGAAACGGTGGAAGTAAAAAGTACAGCAGATATGAAACCTGTTATCGATCTTGCTCAAGAGGATCCAAGAACCAATTGTGATCCTGCCACACCTAACGGATCACTTTCTCTTACTATCTCAAATCCTCAGGGTGGGGACTTTTCAAAGTATACCTACAGCCTGGACGGAGGAGTTACTGAAACTGCATTTACTGCTTTGACGGTAACAATACCTGGAATGCGAGCTCAGGAGCATACTGTTTTGGTGAAAAATACAAATAGTGGGTGTACCGTTACAGCCAAGGCTACAATAAATCAGGCTGATGTAGTTCCCATTCCTGAAATTACAGTAAATGCGGTCAATACAAGTTGTTTGGGTAATGGGGTTTTGGAAATAGATTTAGCTGATTATGATATTTCAAAATATATCTATCGTTGGTACAGGGCTTCGGGCAATGTTGAAATTGGAGATAAAACAGGAGAACAAAGAGTATTAACCGGGCTGGATAGTGGAAGTTATTATCTGATGGTGCAGGATAAAAGTACCTTTTGCAGTACAACAAAGATTGAAAGAAAAGTACTGGACAACAGGATAATTCCTGCTGTTAACGTGAAATCCATAACTCCTCAAACCATTTGCAACAATGCATTTGGATATGATGGTACTGTTACAATTACCTTATCCTCAGGAACTACCTTTGATGATCCTGCTGATTATGTCCAACCTTTTTTATGGAAATTTAATGGAAGCTTAATGGCTACAGCCCCTACTTTAACAGGGAGTGGAAACGAATTCACCGCCTCGGGTCTGGCTGCCGGAAATTATTCTTTGGAAGTGAAGAGCGCTATTTCTGATTGTCCTACTGTCATTGCATTTGGAATGTACAATCAATTTGATCTGCCGGAAGTAACGGCACTGGCAACGGATAAAACTGTTTGTTTGCCGTTTAGTGATGCCCAGGCATCCGTAAATGCTACAAATCCTGCTGGGCTTACCACATTTAACTGGTCATCGGTTGTAAATGGTACAGAAACGCCTTTAGCTACAACTACTTCAATTGATAAACTAGAACCGGGAGAATATACCGTAAGGGTTACCGACACCAAGGGTTGTACATCATATCCATATCAGGTAACGATAAAAGACAATACGCCTAAGCCTCAAATCCAACTGGTGGATTTTCTTCATCAGTCCAATTGTGATTCGATAATGCGGCCTAACGGTATGCTTCAGATAAGTACTTTGCCTTATGGAAATTATTCCTATCAATGGACAAGTCTAAGAGGGTTGCCGGTTATGCAAGTAAATGATACAACCCTCAAAAGCTTGAGGGGCGGCACTTATCAAGTTACGGTAACGGATGATAATACAGGCTGTTTCTTTCTGGAGAGTTTTAC
The DNA here is from genome assembly GCA_035628645.1 of Cytophagales bacterium. Classification (GTDB taxonomy): domain Bacteria; phylum Bacteroidota; class Bacteroidia; order Cytophagales; family Cyclobacteriaceae; genus DASPJL01. Next base: position 16,780 of record DASPJL010000019.1, read on the forward strand.
CATAAAAGATTCGATAGATGTAAAAACGCCTTTTGTTTCGGTAGCAAACAATACCAATTGTAGCCCATATCAGGCCAATGGGGTCTTAACAGCTTCCGTAGATGGTGGCAACACCGGTTATTCTTTCTTATGGTTTAAAGGTCCGGTTGTGAAGTCAACCCCTGATTTTACTACTGCTGAAATCTCAGGATTAGCGGAAGGGGAATATACTTTAGTTCTTGTGGATAATGTCACCACCTGTTCATTAGCGCCGATTACTTATAGAGTAGGTTACACGCCAGTTCCTATAAACATTAGACTAGAAGAAGAAAACCCGGTAACAAATTGTGACTATAATGAACGGCCAAACGGACAAGTAAGAGCAAGTGCTAATAACAAACTATCGGGTTACCAATTTGATTGGTACCTGGGTTCTACCGCTAACTCTTCTGCATCTTTATTCTCCAGTGGAATTACAGCAGAGAAATTAATGCCTGTGCCGTATACTTTAAGGGTAACGGACTTAACCACGGGATGTATTAAAGATACTACTTTTACCCCAAGTCTTGCATTGCCGGTAATTCCTGCTCCTGATGTCGATTCAGTAAAGCATCTGACCAACTGTATCAGTCCGAACGGATACGTAGAGGTAAGCGTAGGAGGAAACACCTCTCACTATATCTTCAAATGGTATAAAGGTGAAGAAGTTAAATCAACGCCTGACCATATCGGTCACATTCAGGGGACATTGGATTATGGACAATACCTGGTTACTGCAACAAACAAAGTTTCCATGTGTACCTCATTGCCAAGAAAAGTGTATATCATTGATCAAAGGGTTTATGTAGACTTTGAGGTATTTACAAAAAACTCAGTCTGTAATCAAAACAATGGCGAGGCATCAATTACCTGGATCCAGCCTGTTGGAATTTCGAACATTTTAATAACCAACGGTACAGCCGAGTTTAACAGTGACGTGAATTACGGAATGCCTTATGGAGAGTTTGATGTAACTGTTGAAACCATGGAAGGATGTGCGACCACAAAGAAAGTAAAAATAGGTGTGGATTACTTTGTATATAATGGGGTCTCAGTTAATGGTGATGGCAGCAATGATATTTTTGAAATAGAATGTATTAATCTTTTTCCTAACAATACGGTAAAAATTTATAACCGTGCCGGAGCGTTAGTTTATGAAGGAAAGGGATATGATAATGAAACAATATACTTTGCCGGCTTCGGTAATAAAGGCATTTACACTACCGGAAATCAGCTTCCTGACGGTACTTATTATTATTTGGTAGATACCGGAGAAGGAGGAAAACCTAAAGCAGGTTTCATCGAATTGTTAAGATAATTCCCTAAAAACCTATTTAATACAGATAAGGCTTTCGTTCTACTTAAGCCTTATTTTTTTTGGATACATCTAAAGCTGTTCCTGGAAAACCAGCATAATTCAATTGGAAACCAAGTGTAGTGATGTTTTTTAACGTATTAAAATATTGAAAAAAAATCTTTTATTAATCCTAAAAATGAATTAATATTGTATTCACCAGTGAAAAAAAGCTTAATTCATAAACAGTGCTGAATCACTTAAAAATATTTTTCATTTCATTTAGCCTTTTTATCATCGGATTTTTTTCCATTTCTTTCAAAATAAATGCACAGCAAAAGTCCGTATTTACCCAATACATGTTCAATGGTCTTGCCATTAACCCTGCCTACGCCGGAAGCCAGAACATATTAAACGCCACAGTTTTTTACAGGAAACAGTGGGTTGGTGTTGAAGGCGCTCCCAATACACAAACGGCAAGCATACATTCATCTACTAAGAAGAAGCGCGTAGGGCTGGGAATATTTATTATGAGGGATGAAATAGGCGTTCATAGTGATCTCAATCTTTACGCAAGTTATTCCTATAAAATCAAGGTAAGCAGGAAAGCAATTTTGTCAATGGGTGTGCAGGGCGGATTTAATAATTTAAAATCCAATTATGATAAATTGAACATCCGGAATCCGGGTGATCCTGTATTTCAAAGTGATAACAAATGGAGCCCGAACTTTGGTGCAGGCTTATATTATTATGTCGCCAATAAAGCTTATGTCGGGTTTTCCGTTCCTTATATTATAAAGTCTTCCGTATTGCCAAAAGACCTTGATGCCATTGGTCGTCAGGCCCGATACTATTTGTTGACGGCGGGCTATCTTTTTCCTTTAAGTCCTGATCTGAAATTTAAGCCTTCCACTTTAATTCGAATGGAAGAAGGGGCGCCATTAGGTATGGACCTTAATTCTACTTTTATATTAAAAGAGTTTATTTTTTTAGGATACTCCTATAGAAGCAGTGATTCAATGAGTTTCCTGGCTCAAATCCAGTTAAATCCAAATTTCCAGATAGGTTATGCTTACGACCTGACTGTTTCAAGCCTTGCCAAACATAGCAAAGGATCTCATGAGTTTTTATTGAATTACAGGATCAATTTATTTCCTGAAAAGTGCGCCACGTATTTTTAGTGAATGAGTGAATGTGAGCGTGTGAGAATGAGTGAATGATAGAATGTGGTTCGATAAGAAGTCTTTACTAACGCTATAGACCGTCTGGATGAATTTATTTTTCAGCCTTTAATAAATCATTCTCATTTTCAATCTTATCTACTCTAACTAAAGAAGATCCTGAAACACAAGTTCAGGATGACCCAAATCGTTACTCGTCATCAATACTTCGTTAGCTGATTCAGCTATTGATCTTTTTGAGATGCTAAATCAAAGCTTTAAATTGTCTGGGTAACAGAAAAGTGTCTATTCAGATTTGAAAATGAAACGTTTAAAATATATAACTTTTGTATTCTTCATATTCTTCTCCATCAATTTCAAAAGTTTTACCTCTAACCTGCTTACTTTAAGGACACAAAGTGAATATTTTTTAAACGATTACCTTGAAATATTTGAAGACACGATCGGGACACTTACCATTAAAGAAATAAGCGCTCCTTCTTTTAAGGACAATTTTAAACGCAATTCAGTGGATTATCCTTATGCAAAAAATGGTTCTTCCGCTTATTGGATAAGGGTTTATATAAATAATCAATCTTCTGTAGATCAAAAGTGGGTATTTGAAGTGCTTTCTTTGCACACTCAAAGTCTTCAAATTTATTTTCCCGGCGAAAAAGGTGGTGTTGAAGTATATAAAACCGGGCAGAATTATGATTTCAAAAAAAGAAAATACAAGGTCAAGAACTTTATTTTTGATGTTCCGCTGATTAGAAACAAAACTTATCCCATTTACCTCAGGGTGGAGTCTGACAATGAGGCAAGCTTCGAATATAAAATAAGGACGCAGGAGTTCTTTACCGAATATGCTACTGCAGAGTACGCGTCTTTAGGATTTTATTATGGTATCCTTGGTTTCCTGATCGTATACACCCTTCTGTTATTTTTTACTTCAAAAGAAAAGGCCTACTTATTTTATATTTTTTATATTTTTAGTTGTGTGCTCATTTCGCTTGAAGGGGATGGTTTGGGCTTTCAGTATTTGTGGTCTCAAAGTCCGGTTTTAAATCCCTATATCAGCACGCAGTGGATTTGGTTTTTGTTTTTGCTCAGTTTTATTTTTTATGCAAAATATTTTATCAATATCAGGTCCAATTACCCGAAATTCAATCAAGCCATTATCGTACTGATCCTAGTCGATTTAATTCTTGAGGTAACGCAGATTGTTCCGAGTATACTTATCAACTACTTTTTTCTTGTGCCGCTGTCATTAGTTTATGGGATAGCTATTCACGGGTATTATAAAGGCGCCACTTCCAACAGGTTCTTTATTATTGGACAAACCTTTCTGCTGGCCAGTATTTTCGTCACAAGGTCAACCTGGTACGGGATATTACCTTCCAATATTTTCACTGTTTATAGTTTCAACTACGGCGTTCTGTTAGAATCCATCATTTTTTCTTATGCCTTTATCGATAAATATAATCTTATCAAAAAAGAGAAGGATGCGGCTCAGCATGATATTATAAATCAATTGGAAGAGAATAAAGCCTTGCAGACAAAGGTTAACCGGGAACTTGAAAAGAAGGTGCAGGAAAGAACCCGATTGCTTCAACAGGAAAAAGAAAAGCTGAATGAAGCCAATAGCAAGCTCGAAATTTTGATGACAGAAGTAAACAAGATGAACTCAAAGCTCGACTATGAAAACTGGCACTTGAATAAAAAAGTGGGAGAAGAAACCAAAGCTCGTATTGTGGCGAAAGAAGTTTCCATTGAAGAATTTCAAAAAATATTTCCTTCTGAACATGCCTGCCTCAAGTACCTCGAGGAGCTCAAATGGGCCAATGGGTACAAGTGCCGAAAGTGTGGAAATTCCAAATTTATACAACTAAATAAACTGCTCTCCAGACGGTGCAGCAGATGCACTTACATAGAATCCGTTACAAATTCTACCTTATTCCATTCCCTGCGATTTCCTATAAATAAGGCTTTTTATATTGTTTATCATTGCTCTTTTTCAGGCGGCAAAATGACCATTGACGAGCTATCTTCCCGGCTTGAGTTAAGAAGAAATACCTGCTGGAGTTTTAAGAAAAGGGTTTTGGAAAGAATAGAACTGAACAAAAAAGCAAATAAGAATATAAACAAGTGGGAAGTGTTGATTATTGACTAAAAATTGAACTCCATTATCTTTACGTAATCTCCTTCAAGATTTTTTGTGCTTTGTTCATTCGGTATTCAATATGTTGATCATTATAAAATGGTCTGAACCAGACCTGAAGACTTAAAGTTGGCCTCCAACTCCTTTTGATATCAAAGAGCAACAGAAAGCAATTAAAATCCCTCCCTTTTATAATTTATCCTGTATTTGTTGATAACGAAGCGTTATACTCCAGCTTTAAAAACCTTTAATTTTCATCTCTTTACAAATAAAAAGGACCGTTTTTTTAGTTCCATGGTTTGTAGTACCTAAGTTACCATTGATTTATTCTATTTTACCAGTTATTAAAATTCATAAGTTTCGGAAAGATTTATTTTTCTTAAAACATTAAGCATTTTCATAATAAAGTGAATGGAAAAATCTACTAGGAGTGTAAATATTTAAAAGTTGTAATGATTTTGTTTAAAGATGGACCTGATTTTACAAAGTCAATTATTAACTAAACAAAAGTCAAAATTATTAACCCTTATTTAAATCAATATGGAAACACCTAAACAATTTAGTGGATTAAAACACCTATTTTCTTTTTTACTGATTTTACTAACCCTGGGAAGCCTTCAAGCCCAAACGCCGGTTTCTCAAAATGGTCAATTACAGGTAATTGGAAACAAACTTTGTAACCAATATGGAAACCCCATTCAGTTAAGGGGAATGAGTACCCATGGAATCCAATGGTATTATCAATGCCTTCCCGATGCAGCGCTCGATGCCCTTGCTTACGACTGGGGCTCGGATGTACTGCGTATTTCTCTTTATGTGCAGGAGGGAGGTTATGAAACTGACCCTGCCGGTTACACGGCTAAAGTAAATTCTCTTATAGAAAAGGCAACTTCAAGGGGTATGTATGCTTTGGTGGACTGGCATCAGTTAACGCCTGGCGATCCTAACGACAATCTGGCAAATGCTAAGGCATTTTTCACAGACATAGCCAATGCGCATAAAAATAAAAACAACATTATTTATGACATCGCCAATGAACCGAACAACGTCACTTGGAACAGAATTAAAATATATGCTGACCAAATGATTCCATTTATCCGGGCAATTGATTCGGATGCCGTAATTCTATGTGGTACACACGGCTGGGGTTCTCTCGGGGTATCTGATGGAGGAAGCACACAGGATATTTTAAACAATCCTATTAATCATCCCAATTTCATGTATACTTTTCATTTCTATGCGGCCAGTCACGACAATCTGTATTATAATGAATTTGATTATGCTTCGGACAGATTGCCAATTTTTGTAACAGAGTGGGGATCCCAAACTGCTTCAGGCGATGGTACAAATAATTTTACTATGAGCCAGAAGTACATTGACTTGATGAGGGCCAAAAAGATCAGTTGGACAAACTGGAATTTTTCTGACGACTTCAGATCAGGCGCTGTATGGCAAACAGGCACTTGTCCTAATGGTCCCTGGACTACCGCACAATTAAAGCCTGCAGGTACTTGGGTAAGGGATAAAATGCTTAATCCTGCGGATGATTTTCCCGGTGGAAATACAAATACTCCACCTACAGTTAGCATAACAGGCCCGTCAAATGGCGCTAATTTTACCGCACCTGCCACAATCAATATTACTGCCACTGCTTCGGATGCCAATGGCACTGTTAGTTCTGTAGCTTTTTACAATGGAAGTCAACATTTAGGAACCGACTCCTCTACACCTTACAGTTATAATTGGACAAATGTAAGTGCAGGTTCTTATACCATTACTGCTGTAGCGACCGACAATGGGAATGCACAGACAACCTCATCTCAAATAAATGTTACCGTCTCCAGTGTCACTACAGGCCAGCCAATCCCTGGCAAAATCGAAGCGGAAAGTTACAGCGCAATGAATGGGGTGCAAAAGGAAGGTACTTCTGACGAAGGAGCAGGGGAAAATGTGGGCTGGATAGATACGGGAGACTGGATGGATTTTTCAGTGAATGTCCAAACTTCAGGATCATACACCATTGGCTATAGGGTGGCAAGCTTAAATGGCGGAGGCAGTATTCAGTTGAGATCAGGATCAACTACACTTGCAACCACAGGTGTACCTTCTACCGGAGACTGGCAAGCCTGGACCACAGTAAACGCAACCAATGTTAGCCTGACAGCAGGAACCCAGACTTTAAGAATCTACGCAGGTGCCGGAGGATTTAACCTTAACTGGATCCAATTTACAGGTGGCACTACCTGTACGCCAACAACCATTGCACCTTATCTTTCTGTAAATGGAGGTACCTGGCAGCAAACTTCCACGGCTACTTTGAATGCAGGAGGATCTGTAACCCTGGGGCCGCAGCCACTAACCGGAGGATCGTGGAGCTGGACTGGTCCAAATGGATTTACAGCTACCACAAGAGAAATCAGCAGAAACAATATCCAGGCCAATCAAGGGGGCAATTACGTGGCTACACATACAAATGCCGGTGGATGCACCAGTACGCATACTTTTACAATTACAGTAAACACTGTTCAGGCAGGGCAAACCATTCCAGGAAAGATAGAATCAGAAAGTTACACTGCAATGAATGGTGTACAGGAAGAATCAACCACAGATGATGGCGCGGGCGAAAATGTAGGTTGGATAGACGCCGGAGACTGGATGGATTATGTGGTAAATGTTCAGACTTCCGGCTCATATACTGTAAACTACAGAGTGGCAAGTGAAAGTGGCGGCGGAAGTATACAACTTAGGTCTGGCACGACAACATTGGCAACAACAGGAGTTGCTGCTACCGGTAATTGGCAGGCATGGACTACATTAAGTGCCAATGTGAGTTTAAATGCAGGAAATCAAACTTTAAGAATTTATGCAAGCGCCGGAGGATTTAACCTTAACTGGATTCAATTCTCTACCACTTCCGGTAATACTCCTCCTGCGGTAAGCTTAAGCGCTCCTGCTAATGGCTCAACTTATTCTGCACCAGCTTCAGTAATAATTACTGCCAATGCTTCTGATGCCAACGGTCAAGTCACACAGGTAGCTTTTTATAACGGAAGCCAGCTATTGGGAACAGACAATTCAAGCCCATATAGCTATAGCTGGACGAATGTTGCTGCAGGAACTTATACGATTACAGCCAGAGCAACCGATAACGGAGGCGCTGTCACTACTTCTGCTTCGAAGTCAATAACGGTAAATGGTTTTACCGGATCATGCTCAGGTAAACCTCAATATGTTGAAAATGGAGGATATATAGCCGGAAGTCAGGTGCAGAATAATGGCAGCCTTTATCAATGCAAGCCCGATCCTTATTCAGGATGGTGCAACGGCGCATCGTGGGCATATGGTCCGGGCACAGGTACTTACTGGACAGATGCATGGATTTTAGTAAGTTCATGTTCTTCCGCTCGTCTTGAGCCAAGTTCCGTTGAAAGTATTCCAAATCCAACCAACGGCAGCACGGTTGTCGAGGCGAATCTCGCTTCATCAGGTCCTACCCGATTAGTAGTTTATGATCGATTGGGCAGGCAAATAGCGGTATTGGTTAACGAATACCTTGAAAAAGGAAAACATACATTTCCTATCGATGCAGATAAATATCCGGCTGGCCTATACATCATCAAACTCTTTAATAATGATGAGGTGGTTAATTCCAGATTATCCAAACAATAATTTTTAAAATTTAAAAGTGTGTTTTAGTTTCTTATTTCAGGAAACGGACACACTTTTTCTTTTGATGTAAATTTTATCCTTCGGCGTGGTTCAAAACCTCCAAGAGTTTAGTAATCGTCTGACTATTCCAAATAGACTGGATGTCAGTTATGAAACCCAAGATCTTTAAAAATTAAGAGCATAACGCACGCTGTAATTCCTTCCCGGCATATTAAAGCCTCTTTTTTCATAGTAATTTTCATCTGTCAGGTTGTTAACAAACAAAGTGAGGGTATGTTTGTTTGCTAAAGTATAAGAGGCAGAAAAGTCCGTAGCCATAAAATCGGGGTACCGAATTTCGGGATATCCCGGATCATTAAAATCAAGGTCTTTTCTTTTGCCCACGTATCGCCCGGACAATCGAAGGTTCAATCCTTTGAAACTGTTATAATCTATCCCAAAAGAAGTAGTAAACCCAGGTACGTTATAGATGTCTGACTCGGTGGTTTTGTTTTCAGAAATAGTAATTTCTGTTGCCTTGAGTGTGGAGGTTGCATTTGCATACAATCGTAGGGAATATTTGTAGTTGGTCAAAGCGCCCAAATCATACCCCACTTCAAATTCCAGTCCTCTGATTTCGGCTTCATTTGCGTTGATATAAGACGTATAGGACCTAATGGTGTCTCCGTTTTCTGTCTTTTCAACCACTGAAGGTACGGTTGTTCTGGAAGTAATCCTGTTTTTTACCTGGGTAGAAAAATAAGTTACATCTGCTGAAATTCCTGAGGCTGCATTGTTAAAGCGTACTCCCGCATCCCAGGTCCAACTGCTTTCATTCTTTAAATCAGGATTTCCCTTAGAAACTGCTGCGCCGTCAGGCGAAACAAAAACGGAATATCCTGCTACATGAAAAGCTTCAGGGGTTACGAAAGCACGGCCAATAGTAGCATGTGCCCGTAAAGATCTTAAAGCTTCAAATTGAACACCCAGGCTTGGACTATAAAAAGGATTGGTCTCTTTGCCAGATTTATAATTATCTAGCAGCGGTGTTTTCTTAACATTATAAGTTATTATATCTACACGTTCTCCCACATTAATAAATAACTTTTCAAAGAATTTCAATTGTGCCTGAAGGTAGATACCAGATGAAGTGTAGGAATAATTTGGAGAATAGGGCGCTATTTCAGTGGATGCATCAGAATAAGCCCTGGATTTGGAAGTTGCATTATTGTGGTCAATTCCCAGAATAAAGGTCTGCTCCCCGATTTGATAAATATCCTTTAATTGAAAACCTACCCACTCTGTGATACTTTTAAAAGACAGATAGGGTGCAGCAGGCGCTTCAAGGATCGTTTTGTATCCGGTGATTTCATTTGCCCCATAAACCCTAAAAGAAAGATTATGGTCTTTAACCTTTCCCGAAACAAGCACTTCTCCTGAATTCCTATCCAGGTCCTTTAATCCGGGATATAAATTTCCAAAAGTAATGTCACCCGGAGATTCTACATCATTTGCCATAAATTTTTCTCCTTTAACATCTACTCTTAGATCTTTACTAATTTGATAACCCAATCGAATACTTCCGGTTCCGTAAGTCAGTTTAGTATAGCCCCTTCGGCTGCCATCGCCTCGTTTGTCGTCTTCCTTTTTTGTGGTCCCGTCAAAATAGAATTTTTCAGCATTATTAGCTGCCAGCATATCCCTGAAAATATTGCCTTCACCTATTTTAAAATCTTTATTTCTGTCATAAAAATTAAAAGAAAGATCAAAATCCAGCTTGGGTGTTATATTTCCTCCTGAAGTTCCCCCAAGCCTAAGGGTTTGATAGGAACCGTATTCAGCAAAAACCTTCGAGTTGATTTTTCCGGTCGATTTTTTAGTAATGATGTTTATTACTCCTCCCATTGCCTGACTTCCATATAAAGCAGAAGCAGGTCCCTTTAAAACTTCAACACGCTCAATATTTGCCGGGTTTATAGTGGAAGCAACCGTAGTACCTGCAGGGCGTCCGTCTACAAGTAATAAGACCCGTTGATTTAATCCGGAAACTTGCGGTCTGAAACCCCTGATGCCTACTCCCGATAAAAGGCCCGGATACTGGACTATATTAATCGATGAATTCTTTTTTAATAAATCCGTAAACTCTTGTCCTTCGGTCAGTTTTAAGTCACGGTTAGTAATAACATCAATATTTTGAGGCGCTTTTTCTTTCTCAATAGGCGCGCGGGTGGCCGTCACCACCACTTCCTCAATACGGTATGTCTTAACAGAATCTTTTGATGGTTCATTTTGACCAAATACTTTTAAAGAGGAAAGAAAGCAAATGATCAGGATTTGAGATGCTTCTTTAAATGTGTTTCTAAAATTCATTTCTGATTTGATTAATGATTGTTAAATACTTTTTCTAAGCTTAATAAGTGAGGGTGATTAATTAATAAATCATTGGCCCTGATAGCAGTTGCATGTTTTTCTGAAAACAGGAAAAATGAAAGAAGAACAACCCCAAAAAGTTTTGGCTTGAGAAAGTAGTAGAAAATCCTGGCAAGCGGAAAATCTCTTTCCGGTGCACCTGAAATTGTTATAGATGTTTTTTTCATGGCCTCTAAGCTTTTCTCCCGAAAGCATTTTGAGTATTGTTCTTAAAGGCAGGTCTTCTGACTTGCTCCCCTCGGCCGGTCTTCCCGTTCATTTTACCGAACAGTGACTCAAAGATTGGCTTTGGTTAAAGGAGCTTACAGCTGCGGGACAGTTCCGGAATTACACCGGGATTCCCTTTTAAAGCCGTTCATATTTGAGCGATGAACGGCTACCTTTTCAGGGCCGAAATTAAGAAGATTTTATGTTTAAAGAAAAATAAAGAGGCAGGTTGAATAAAAATGTTTTCCTTAGGATGAAAAATACTCAGAGAAGTAGATCAGGGCTTTTTCTTTTGGTTAGCCCTAAAACCTTACCTATATTAGAACGGGTAGTGATAGAGGTAAGCACAATGAGATACTTTCAAACTTTGGTCGGATAACGACATTTTTAGTTGAGCAGAGCGGTACATTTTCTACTTTCTCTTAGGGTCTTTCACGCTACATTTACTGCTGATCACTATATTTTATAAGAAAAATTAATGATTTCAGCCTATATCAATTATTAAAAAAAGTCAAAGCGTTCTTGCCATATTTACAATATTAGTTTTATATTGTGTTTTCCCACAAAAAGAAATGAGGAAGAGTTCAACATTAAATGGAAAATTTTTATAAATATCTTGAGAACCATTTGGTTTCATCCTTAAGTGAAGATGAACTGGACACCATGAGAATGTATTTCTCTTTTTACGAGAAACGGGAGAATGATATTAATGAATGGATGGAAAGGGACCTTAAAGACCATCCTGTTTTTGGTTTGTTGCTTCGCAATATGCCAAAAAATAGCCTGGAGAAAATAAGACGCACTGCTATAGAATTGCAATATAATGCCATATTTAATAATGATTGGCAGCCTTATATTGAGTCCCAGGTTAATTTGGGGAAAAACTACGCCCGACAAGGGGTGGAGTTTTATATGTGGTATGAACTCATTACCCTGCTTAGGAATTATATTATGGATGTACTTAGTGCCGATGAGTCAAGAAAGCAATCGGAGATTCTGGCTATCATTAGGGGAATGAATCGTTATTTCGATATTATAATGTGCGTTATTTCCGAAGCTTATCTTAATGAAAAGAAAAGCATCATAGAAGAACAGAAAGGTCAGCAGGAAAAGCTCAATAAAGAGCTAAAACACACAATGGCCTCATTAAAAGAGAAGAACGAGGACCTGGAACAATTTGCTTATATCGCCTCGCATGATTTACAGGAGCCTTTACGAATGGTAACCAGTTTTCTTACGCAGTTAGAAAAGAAATACAAAGAACAGCTTGATGATAGAGCCAAGCAATACATTCATTTTGCTGTAGACGGAGCGGTTCGAATGAGAAGGATTATTTTAGATCTGCTTGAATATTCAAGAGTGGGAAGAAAAGAATATGAACTTGAGGCTGTAGATGTGAATAAACTGGTAGAGGAAGTGGTACAATTAAATCAAACCCTGAGAAAGGAAAAGCAAGCTAAAATTGAATGGAAAAATCTCCCAACCATTAATGTCGCAAGGACTCCTTTCCAGCAAGTTTTTCAAAACCTGATAGGTAATGCATTAAAATATCAGAAAGCCGGTGAAACTCCTTTTGTTGAGATCAGTGCAATAGAAACTAAAGATCATTGGCAATTTGCCGTTGCCGATAATGGGATCGGCATCGAACCTCAGTTTTATGACAAAATATTTGCTATATTCCAGCGGCTGCACAATAAGGACGAGTATTCAGGCACAGGTATTGGCCTGGCAATATGTAAGAAAATAATTGAAGGGCATCATGGTAAAATTTGGGTTGAGTCTGTTGCAGGACAAGGGAGTGTATTTTATTTTACAGTTAAAAAATAGCCTTTTTAAGGATAGTCGTCTATTGACGCGATAATGTGTTAATTATATAAACATTCCAAAATCTTATGGAAATAAACGATTTAATGAAAGTAAACAAGAAGTTCATAGTTAGCTTCCCCTAACCCCGAACATCATACCTCAAACCTATCTAATGAAACCATCTTGTAACAATGCTTCACAAAAAGCCATGAAAATGTCGGATGGTTCCATGAGTACCTTTAAAATTAAATACATTTACGAATGAAACCGATACATATCCTGCTGGTAGAAGACAATGATGGTGATATTCTTCTTACCACTGAAGCGCTTCACGAAGGTAAAATTCAAAATTCCATATCCATTGCCAAAGATGGTTGGGAAGCCATTCAGTTTTTGGAGAAAAATGGAAAATATAAAAACGAACTCACTCCGGATCTCATCTTATTGGATGTTAATCTTCCTAAAATGAATGGACATGAAGTGCTTAAGAACATTAAGTCCAATGACAAGCTTAAACATATTCCTGTTATTATGCTTACCACCTCTTCCGCCGAAAAGGATGTTTTTCAATCCTATCAAAACCATGCAAACTGTTATATTACAAAGCCGGTAGAACTAAATGATTTTCTGGAAGTGGTTACTTCCATTGAAAACTTCTGGGTAACTGTAGTGCAATTGCCGACCAAAATCAATAATTAATATGACCTTTTCGGCAAAAGACATAAGGCTTTTAATCGTAGAGGACAATCCGGGAGATTTTGTCTTAATCGAGGACTACCTTAAAGAGGAATTTGAGACGCCTGCAATCCATCATGCAAAAACATTAAATGAAGCAAAAGAGGTTTTTGGAAAAGAGTTACATTTTGATGTTATTCTTCTTGACCTTACTCTCCCCGATGCAAGCGGGGAAAGGTTGGTGAGGGAAGTGGTGAAATTATCAGAGCTTGCTCCTGTGATTGTTTTAACCGGATATTTGGACAGGGAATTTGGAATCAAAGCCCTTTCATTTGGAATATCAGATTATTTGCTCAAAGATGAATTAACAGCTACACAGCTCTTCAAGAGTATCGCATACAGTATTGAACGAAGACGCATTAATCTTCAGATAAAAGAGTCTGAAGAGAAATACCGCGATTTGTTTCATCTTAGCCCGCTTCCTTTGTGGGTATATGATGTGGAAACCTATAAATTTTTAAATGTAAATGATTCTGCTATTAGGCAATATGGATATTCAAGGAATGAATTCCTATCCATGACAATTAAAGACATTCGTCCTGAGGAGGATTTGAAAATACTGGAGGAAGTGCTAACCTTAAATAGAAAAACAGGGGGTTACTATAAAGGCGCTTTCCGGCATTTAAAGAAAAATGGAGAAATTATTTATGTAGATGTTCAAAGCAATGAGATCAACTTTGAAGGAAGAAGGGCAAGATTGATCCTGTCAATAGATATAAGTGAACGGATTAAATATATACAAGCAATTGAGGATCAGAATGGTAAGATGAGGGAGATTGCATGGATGCAGTCTCATGTTGTAAGGGCGCCTTTGGCGCGTCTTATGGGATTGGTAAATTTGTTGAATTATGATTTAACAGAAGGAATAGGCAAGGAAATGATCATGAAAAACATACTTTCTTCAGCACATGAGTTGGACGATGTAATTCGAAGTATAGTTAAAAAAACTGAACAGATAGAAAATAAAAGCAATGACCCTGGAAGTACTGATTGTTGAAGACGATGAAATATTGGTTTTGATTCATGAAAGCTGGGTAAAAAAAAGCTTAATCTCAGTAAATCCAATAAGCTTTTTCAATGGAAAGGCTGCATTGGACTACTTTTTAAATAACCATAAAAAAGACAAGCAATATCTTATTCTTCTTGACCTCAATATGCCGGTAATGGATGGCTGGGATTTTTTGGAGAATATAAGTAATTACGAATTTGCAGAGCAAATTCATGTAGTGATAGTTTCTTCATCTACCACTCTTAAGGATAAAGAAAAAGCAACGACCTATAAAAATGTCATTGCTTTTATTGAGAAGCCTATAAACATGGAAAGTTGTAATCGGATTAAATCTTTATCCCGGATCGCTAGTTATTTTTCGAATTGATTTTATAGGAAACGGTGATGATGCGATAATCAGTTCATGCGCTAATGTGCTAATTAAAAGGAGAAGTTTCAGGTGAACGTCCCCGAACCTCATACCTCAACCAATTTACGAATAAAGATCGACTAGCCGATCGCTTGTGCAGCAGCCTTGTCAACCAGCCATATAAGCTCGCCGTTTTCAGGTTTGATCAATTGAGAGGGATATTGTTTATAGTTCCTTTCGCCATACATCACTTCTTTTAATACTTCTGCTTTGTTTTCTCCCGCAATAAGGAAGGCAACTCTGGCCGCTTTGTTTATAACATTTTTTGTGATGGTAATTCTGAATTTTCCCAGTTCCTCTAAATAAACTTCTTTGGCAAAATGGCTTACCTCTTCCAGCACAGGGGTGTGAGGAAATAATGAAGCAGTATGTCCATCAGCGCCCATTCCTAAAAAGACAAGGTCGAAAGTAGTTTCTGAATCCTTAAATAATTTTTTCAGTAGTTCATTATAGATTAAAGCGGCATCATGCGGAGGAATATCTCCTTTAATCAAATGGATCTGTTCGGAAGGAACTGACACATGATCCAGCAAGGCTTTGAAAGTCATCCCTGCATTGCTGTCGGGGTGAATAAAAGGAACACATCTTTCATCTCCCCAAAAAATATGCACTTTGTCCCACTGGACCTGCTCTTTAAACTCAGGTTGGGCCAAAATTTCAAAAGCCCTTTTTGGGGTACTCCCCCCTGATAAGGAAACGAGAAATTTTCCTTTTTTGTCAATGGCAGAAGCAGCACTTTCCACAAACAATTCGGCTGCTGCCTTGCTCAGTTCTTCTGCGGTTTCAAATACTCTGATCATTTTTTAGAATCTTTTAAAGATGATGGTAGAGAGCTCCAGCTAAATCCATCTCGAGCGATTAAAGCATCCGCATCTTCCGGTCCCCACATTCCAGCTGCATAATTTGGAAAATCAGGATGGATTTTAGATTCCCATTCCTGAATGATAGGCATTAAAACATCCCAGGCTACTTCTACCTGGTCAGCACGCGTAAACAAGGTGGTATCACCAATCATGGCATCCAGCAAAAGGGTTTCATAAGCTTCCGGGGTTCCTGCAGGATATTCGTCATGATAATTGAAATCCATATTCACAGGATTAAGGTTCATTTTTAAACCCGGACTTTTTGCCTGCATGCTCAACCGGATCAACATTTCTGGTTGAATACTCAAAACCAATCTGTTTGATTTCCAGTTGTCAGTCGCCTCAGAAGGGAATGGTTGGTGTGGAACAGGTTTAAACTGAATGGTGATCATGGAGCTTTTTTCGGGCATCCTTTTTCCTGTCCTGATATAAAAAGGAACGCCCTGCCACCTCCAGTTATCTATGAAAAATTTTATTGCAGCATAGGATTCGGTATTGGAATCGGCAGCTATTCTTGGTTCTTCCTTATAACCGGGAACTTCTTTTCCTTTGATCCAACCCGGTCCATATTGTCCCCTTACGGTATATTTATGAACATCTTCGCTTGAGAATTTACGGATCGCTTTAAGTACATCTACTTTTTTATTCCTTATCTCATCCGCATCGAAAGAAGTAGGCGGCTCCATGGCGACAAGGCACAGAAGTTGGAGAATATGGTTCTGAATCATATCCCTCAAAGCTCCGGATTTATCGTAGTAATTTCCTCTTCCTTCCAATCCTACATCTTCAGAAGCTGTAATTTGGATATTCTCGATATAATTCCTGTTCCAGATAGGCTCAAAAAGCGCGTTGGCAAAACGGAAAATTAAAATGTTCTGAACGGTTTCTTTTCCTAAATAATGGTCAATTCTATAGATCTGATCTTCATAAAAGATCTGGCCAAGCATTTTGTTCAGCGCCTGGGCGCTTTCATAGTCATGGCCAAAAGGCTTTTCAATGATCAGTCTTGTATACTTGTAATCCTGCGCCAGCCCTGAAGTACCAATATTCCTGGAAATCGGCTCGATAAAACTCGGGGATACAGACAAGTAAAATAATTTAATGGCTTTTTGGCCCCATTCATTTTCTATTTTACCTATTCTTTCACACAATTCAGTATAAGCTTCAGGAACGGTGAAGTCAGCGGTTTGAAATGACAAGTATGAAGAAAACTCTTTCCAGTCTTCCTCTTTTGATTTTCCTGTACGGGAAAATTCATCCACCGAATCCCTCATCTTGATCCTGAATTCCTCATTTGTATTGGGATGATGGTTTACTCCGATTACGGCAAACTTTTCAGGAAGCCAGTTGTCAAGGAATAAATTATATAAAGCAGGGAGTATTTTTCTTTTACTTAAATCACCAATGGCACCGAATATTACAATTATAGTTGGTCCTGGTTTTTTGGCTGACTTCATCGGGTAGATTTTATTTGAAGAATGGCGCTGCATAAAGCGCCATTTTTATAATGATTTGTTTAAAATTAAATTATTGATTCCAGGCAGTATGAAAAGATCCTTCTGCATCTATTCTTTCATATGTATGTGCACCAAATTTGTCCCTTTGAGCCTGGATTAAATTTGCTGGAAGACGCTCTGTTCTGTATGCGTCAAAATAACTTAACGTCGTCATAAAGCAAGGCGCAGGAATTCCAGCTTCTACAGCGGCCTTTAGCACTGACCTCATGCCAGTTTGGGCTTTGTTCAAGGCGTTTGCAAAATAAGAGTCTACCATTAAGTTTGGCAGTTGAGGATTTTTGTGGAAAGCTTCACGAATAGGTTCTAACATTGCAGCCCTTATGATACAGCCGCCTCTCCAGATCTTTGCTACTTCAGCCAGGTTCAAATTGTAATTGTACTCCTGAGAAGCTTTTTTCAATAGTACCAACCCTTGTGCATAAGACACCACCATGCTGAAATAGAAAGCCTCTTCCAACTGATTGATCAAAGTTTGTTTGTCTGCATTTATTTTTGAGGATGGTCCGTTCAATATTTTTGAAGCCGCAACTCTTTCTTCTTTATAGCCTGATAAATCACGCATAGTTACTGACATATCAATGGTTGGCAGGGGAA
>DASPJL010000020.1:0-27519 GCA_035628645.1 Cytophagales bacterium
ATGATGATAAGCTTCAGCTACTTGTCTTTTAAATGCCTCACTGTACTGGCTACCTGGTAGTTTCTTTTTGTGCGGTCTTCCTTTTAATTTTTGTCCTGACATTTGTTTACATCTTTTGTAAACCTATTTCAGGACGAGACAGCTTCTTCCAAAATTAAAATACATTCGTTCCGCTTTGCTCCATGATAGGCCAAAGAGCAATGGAAGAAAGTGGTCTCTTAGGTGCTTCTTAGGATTTGCTTAAAGACTCCTTTGCCCCTATGTCTCAGGGAAAAAGGGTAAAACGACAGCCAACTTAACAGCCACGGGTTCGAAGCATCAGCTGCCGTGGCAGTATTTGTAGCTTCATCCATTGACCATGACATTACCTTGGATGCATGCTCATCGCTGATATCCGAATGCTTTTTAACTCTATTTAACCAACCTTAACTCCCGTTAACTTTTTCCTGTTGAATTCATAATTATTTTCGGGGCTGAAACTCTAATGATTATGAAAACAACCAAAACACTCGCATTATTAATTCTCCTTTTCATCACTCCATTTATTGGGATTAGCCAGAATTTTGAAAAGATCACGCTTGATAGTTCGGATCCCACAAATTACTACCTTGTTGTAAAGCCAAGCGCTCAGGTGAGAGGCGTGATGGTTTTGTTGCCAGGATTTGGTGGAGTTCCCGAAAATATTTTCCCTGAAACGAAACTGCATAATACTGCCTATGTTAACGGAATAATGACTGTGGCTTTAGGTGTTGGGAACAAGGTTTATGCTGATAAACCAGTTGTGGATAAAATAAACAATGTTTTAAAAGATGTGGTAACAAGATTTTCCGTTTCACCGGAAAACTTTGTAATGGGAGGATTCTCTGCCGGAGGAACTATTTCATTAAGATATGTCCAATTATCCGTCGAAAAGCCAGCAGAATTTCCTGTAAAGTTTAAAGGCGTTTTCACTGTAGATTCTCCAATTGATTTGGTAGATATTTTTAAATATTTCGAAAGGGAATTGGAAAAGAATTTTTCTGATGCCGGAGTAAATGAAGCAAAGTTTGTAAAAGATATTATGCTTCGGGAAATCGGATCACCTACAACAGATCTTGAAGCATATAAAAAGCTGACTCCTTTTTATAAAGAAAATGAAGGCTATGGCAATGAAAAGTTTTTAAAAGATATTGCGGTAAGGGCATACCATGATATAGACGTTAGCTGGCAACATAATAACCGAAGAAGAAGTTTGTACGATTGTAATTGCCTGAACAGCTCAGAAATGATTAACAGATTAATGTTAATGGGAAATGAACGGGCAGAATTTATTCAGTCTAAAACCAGGGGAATCCGAAGTTCAGGACAACAGCATCCTCATTCCTGGTCTATAGTAGACGAAGTGGAAGCGATTCAATGGATGGATAAGCTTTTTAATTAACTTTGTTTACTGATAGAAGGCTAACAGCCGACAGCTACTCCCCATGAACAGTCAACACCAACTGCCTTTTTCCTCCATGATTTCTGTGTTCACAGAGGTATATACCCTGCCAGGCGCCAAGGTTCAGTTGTCCCTGGGTAATCGGAATTGACACTGAGCTTCCCAAAAGGGCGGCTTTAATATGGGCAGGCATATCATCTGAACCCTCTGTGGTATGTTGATAGTAAGGAGCATTTTCGGGTACTGTTTTATTGAAATGGCTTTCAAAATCTTTCCTCACTGTTCTGTCCGCATTTTCATTGATTGTCAGGCTGGCTGAAGTATGTTGAATAAAAATATGAAGTAATCCTGCTTTAATTTGCCCGATCTCAGGAATTTCTTTCTCAATCAAATGAGTGATGAGATGAAATCCTCTATCAAAAACTGGCAATTGGATTTCTTTTTGGTAAAACACGGTTATTAAGTTAATTTGAGCGTTAGGTTGCGGTGAAAAGTTTTAGAATAAATTCACATGCTAATTTAAGCAATTGCTAAAAACAATTTCGTTTCTAAATTAGAAATAATCACGGAGATAACAGAGGTTACTCGAAGAGCATTAAGATAACTCAAGTAATCTATGATCATAACAAATTTAACACCTTTAAAAATGTATAAAATAGTCTTGATATATCTAAGCAAAATATTCTCGGGGAGGCCCCTCAAACCTCAAACCCAAAACCTCATAGCCCAAGCCTCCCTACTGCTTATTTTATTATTTGCCTTTTTTCCGGCCACGCCTTATGCCCAGAGTTTAACGGAGATCAGAACTTATCATGACTCTACAAACACACTTTTAAAAGAAAAGTATTATGTGGTTAATAAGGACAGCAGTCAGGTGGAGGGGGCTTATCTCCGGTATTATCCCAGTGGCGAAATTTCAGCTAAGGCGCTCTTTCACCAGGGGAAAAAGGACAGCCTTTATACAGAATATTATGAGAATGGAACGGTAAAAAGAATAATAGGCTTCGATGAGGACATAAAAAGCGGACCTTTTGTCGTGTACAATGAAAAAGGAAACATCATTCAAAAAGGCGCTTATCTGAGTGACCAGTTAAACGATACTTTAATCACCTACTACCAGGACGGAAGGGTCAGGAAGATAGGAAAGTTCCTCAACGATAACCCGGATGGATTGATTACGGAATATTATCCTGATGGAAAAGTGAAGCAGCTCATTCAATATTCGGACGGAAAACAAAATGGCGTTACCAAAACATACTTTGACAATGGTAATCTTCAAACAGAAGCAATGTTTAAGGACGGTGTGGTGAACGGTTATTTCAAAACCTATTATCCAAATAGTCAGCTTGAAACGGAATCTTTAATGACAGATGGGAAGCGCACCGGTACATTTAAAACTTATTCTCCTGAAGGTAAATTGCTTGCAGAAGGAAGTTATACGGATGGCCAGATGAATGGGCCGAATAAAGGATATTATGAAAGCGGGAAACTGAAGCACGAGTTTTATTATAATAAGGGGTATAGAAAGGGCATTAATACCATTTATTATGAATCCGGGGGGATTAAGGAGAAAATAAAATATGACAACCAGGAAAAAGACAGGCAGATTTCAGAATATGATGAAAAAGGAAATCTGGTAAAGCGACAGGAATTTACCAATAACGCGCCTTCAGGTACGTGGAAAACTTATTATCCAAACGGCAAGCCTCAATCAGTCGAAAGTTACGTAAACGGAAAAATCTCAGGAAAAAGGAACACTTTCTATGAAGATGGAAGCATAAAAAGCGAGGAATTTTTTGAAAATGGAAAACAAAGCGGGCTTTCAAAAGTTTTTGATCCAAACGGAAATGTTATTGAGGAAATTACGTATACAATGGGGAGAAAAAACGGCCCTTATAAGTCTTACCACGAGAAAGGAAAGCTAAAATCAGAAGGAAGTTTTAGAAATGGAAAAGAGACAGGTAAATGGAACTTTTATAATAGTGAAGGGAAAATTGAACGATCAAAGATTTACAAAAACGGGGAAGAAGTAAATTCTAATTAACCATTCATGGTTTTGAAATGCAGATGAACTCAGTATGTTAACCTCGCGATCGCTTCATCAAACTTATTCCACATGAAGTATTTGTATAGCCGGAAAGAGTTAAGTCGCAGGAGATTCGGTAAGTATAGTCCGGACATTTCAGTTCTTCGTTTAAAATTTCACATTCATAATTCAAAATCCTGAATGAATTGCTACTTTTATTTTTATTAATTTTGCCTTTTTATATCAGAATGCAAGCAATAAATACAACCAATTACAACTTTAAAGGACAAACAGGTTTTTATAGAGGAAAAGTAAGGGACGTTTACTTTTTTGATGACAAACTGGTCGTCATTGCCTCTGACAGGATTTCTGCTTTTGATGTCGTATTGCCCCGACCAATACCATTTAAAGGTCAGGTTTTGAATCAAATAGCTGCTAAATTTCTGCAGGAAACCAGGGATATAGTTCCCAATTGGCTTGAGCTTGTACCTGATCCAAATGTATCTATCGGAAAAAGGTGCGAACCTTTTGCGGTTGAAATAGTTATAAGAGGATATTTATCCGGGCATGCGTGGAGAGAATATAAGTCCGGTAAAAGGATCTTATGCGGCGTGCCGCTTCCTGAAGGGTTGAAAGAAAGCGACAAACTTCCGTCGCCAATCATCACTCCCTCAACAAAAGCTGCGGAGGGACATGACGAAGATATCTCCAGGGAAGATATCTTGAAAAATGGTTTGGTAAGTGAAGAGGATTATTCAATTATGGAAAAGTATGCCCATGCCTTGTTTCAAAGAGGAAGTGAAATTGCAAAAAAGAATGGCTTAATCCTGGTGGATACGAAATATGAATTTGGAAAAAAAGACGGGAAAATCTTTTTAATTGATGAAGTACACACTCCAGATTCTTCAAGGTATTTTTACTCAGAGGGTTATGAAGAAAGGCAGAAAAAAGGTGAGCCGCAAAGACAACTTTCTAAGGAGTTTGTACGTCAATGGCTCATTGAAAATAATTTTCAGGGAAAAGAAGGGCAGGTAGTTCCGGAAATGACAGATGAAATAGTAAATATGATTTCTGAACGTTATATTGAACTTTATGAAAAGGCAACCGGTGAAAAATTTCTAAAAGGAGATACTGAAAATTTGGAAAAGAGAATTGAAAAGAACATATTAAACTACTTATAGTTAACCTAATAAAATATTTCAGTTATGAAATACTCTGTTGATAAACAAGAAAAATATACGTTGATCCAGCTTAACGAAGAAAAATTGGATACTACACTGGCTCCCAAGCTTAAAAGCGAGTTGGTTACCTTTAATGCAGAAGGAACAAGAAATCTTATTCTTGACCTGTCTAAAGTGAAATATTGCGATAGTTCAGGGCTTAGCGCTTTATTGGTGGCAAACAGATTATGTCAGGAGTCTGATGGCGTTCTGGTTTTATCCGGAGTTAGAGACCATGTACTTAAACTAATTAAAATTTCCCAGCTTGAATCTGTGTTCAATCTTCTTCCAACTGTCGAAGAATGCGTAGATGCAATCTTTATGAATGAGATTGAAAACGATTTAAAAGGAGACGGAGACTAGCTCCTGGAATTCTATTGGTTTTTGAAGTAAAAATATTAGGCTCAAGCAGTGCAACTCCAACTTTAAATAGAAATCAGAGTTGTCAACTTCTAAACATAAACCAACAGTTTTTTTTACTTGATTGTGGAGAAGGCGCTCAAATTCAACTTCTCAGAAGTAAAATTAAAATTCATAAAATAAGCTATATTTTTATAAGTCACCTTCACGGTGACCATTATTTAGGATTATTTGGCTTGATTTCTTCTATGCATTTGCAGGGGAGGTCAAGCCATTTAACTATTTTCGGACCGCCCGGTTTGCCTGATATCATTACGTTGCAACTGAAATATTCCGAAACAGTTCTATCCTATCCTGTTACTTTCAAGGAAATTTCCCCGGATAATCCAGGTGTAATATTAGAAACCGAGGAAGTTTTCGTTGAAAATATTCCGATGAACCATAGAATTCCCTGCAATGGTTTTTTATTCAGGGAAAAAAGAAAAAGGCAAAGATTAATCAAGGAAAAATTGCCTAAAGGAATCAAAATTTCTGAAATAATAAAACTAAAAGACGGACTGGATATCATTGATCCAGAGTCTGGGAATGTCCTAAAAAATTCAGACCTGGCCTATCCTCCAAAAAGGAGCCGGTCCTATGCCTATTGTGCAGATACTTTGTTTGATCTGAGTATTTTGGATCAGATTAAAAATGTTGATCTGCTTTACCATGAGTCTACCTTTTTAAGCGACCTGCACGAAAGAGCGAAGAAAACACATCACTGCACTGCCGCACAAGCAGCGACCATGGCAAAAATGGCCAATGCAGGGCAATTAATAATTGGTCATTTTTCTACCAGATATAATAATCTTTTACCTTTATTAGAAGAGGCAAAAGCTGTTTTTGAAAATACTTACCTTGCCATTGAAGGCGAAACTTTTACAATACCTGACGAATTAGAATCGTGGAATCAACCTCAGAAATAGGCAGTAAAAAAAAGGATAACTTATATATTATCCTATGTTCCATCTTTATAACAAACGCAGTACTTGCTGAAATTATCGGTGTCAAGATTTTTTCTTTTGAAAGAACGATAGGTGTCTCTCCGGCTCAAATTCAGATTTATAAGGATTACGTCCTAGATTTTAATCTTACAGCCGGTGTTGTCATATGGCCGTTTGTCTTCATTTTTACCGATGTTATCAATGAGTATTTTGGTAGGAAAGGGGTAAGGAAAATTAGTATAATTACCGCTGTTCTAATTTGCTATGTCTTCTTTATTGTCTGGACGGTGACCGAACTTGAGCCTGCTCAATTTTGGTTGGATATCAATTCAAAGGATGACCAGGGAAATCCTTTTAATGTCGATTTTGCTTTTAATCGCGTGTTAATGCAAGGCATGGGGATTATGGTGGGTTCTGTGACCGCCTTTTTGGTTGGTCAATTGCTTGATGCGTGGGTTTTTCACAGACTTAAGACAATCACCGGAAGCAAGATGATCTGGCTCAGGGCTACTGGCTCTACTATGATCTCTCAGTTTATAGACAGCTTTCTCGTATTGTTTATTGCTTTTTATTTTTTTAGCAATTGGCCCATAGAGCAAGTAATTTCAGTTGGAGTTATTAATTATATATATAAAGTGGGAGCTGCCATTCTGCTTACTCCTCTGCTTTATCTTGCGCATTACCTCATTGATGGGTATTTAAAGAAATAACGATTTTTATTAGCTTTTTCTTTTCATGTTGTCCAACACAATAGCTGTTGCTATTGCCACATTTAAGGATTCAGCCGTCCCAAAGTTTGGGATCGTAATTTTTTCATTTATGTAGTGCTCTATTTCTTTACTTATTCCTGAAGACTCGTTGCCCATTACTATGAATCCTGAATCAGGAAACTCGTAGTTATGGATATTTTTTCCGTTCATGAAAGCTCCAATTAGCATAGGAGGATTTCTCAGCGTTGAGAGGTATTCGATCAGATCGGTGTAAAAGATATTTATCCTTGTAAAGGATCCCATTGTCGAAGAAATGACTTTAGGATTATAAAAATCAACGCAGTCACGGGAGCAAATGATCTTTTTTATTCCATACCAGTCGGCGATTCTTATTATTGTACCCAGGTTTCCCGGATCTTTTACCTCGTCAAGCATTAATCCGAATTCATTTTTTTCAAGAGATAAAAATTCTGCTGGCTTCACATTGACGACCGCAATTGCGGCATTGTTAGTAGAAAAGGTACCCACACCTTCCAACGCTTCTTCTTTTACAATTTCAATAATATTTTTGCAGTTAGTAAGTTGAATAGAATGTTCTTCATGGAAAGAGGCGGTACAGAAAATAGCTTTAATTTTGAAATCAGAATTTAATAATTCAAGCACACTTTTTGCACCTTCAACCAGAAATAAACCTTCTTTGGTCCGAAACTTTTTAATTTGTAATGATTTGATCAACTTTAGCCAGCTTTTCGAGATCATTTTTCCAGTGTCAGTAGTTTGAAATCTAAATTATATATAATCCTTTTTTCCCTCTCATTATTCAGCCTTTCGAGCTGTATAAATTCATCCAGATATTTGGGGAAAGATGATTATTTACTTTATAAAAAGAAAATAAAGGGGAACGAAAATATTCCAACTCCTGAATTAGAGGCGCTCCAAAGACAAAAACCCAATAGGAGAATTCTGGGATTTCCCGTTTATGTATGGTTTTATTATTGGGGGCAAAATACCTCTGACAAAGCAAGATTTCAAAAGAAAATTCAGAAGCTTACCAAAAAATATGACCAACAGATCGAGTCTGCGGAAGATGCCAAAGAAGTAGCAAGAATAAAGAGAAAGAAAAAAAGAAGACTGGCCCGACTGAACCGGAAGCTGGAAAAGGGTTCCAATCTTATGCAGATCATTAGACCCGCAGCTGAACCTCCTGAAATATATAATGACAATCTTTCCAAACAAACGGTAAGTCAAATGGAATTATACATGCGATCGAAGGGCTTTTTTAGTAGCAATGCCTCTTATTCCATAGATACTTTGAAAAGGAAAAGAATTGAAATAACTTATAAAGTAGAAGAAAACAAACCTCACAAACTAGCTGAAGTCAATTACATAGTTGAAGACTCAGCCATTGCAGCCCTGGTTGATAAAATGGAAAATGCATCTTTCTTAAAACATGGGGATAATTATGATGTAGAAAAAATGGCATTGGAAAGAGAAAGATTGGAAAAACTTTTAAGGGATAATGGATATTATGCTTTTAACCGACAATACATCGAATTTGAATACGATAGCACGGTTGCTAACTATACTTCCGATAGCATAAATAAAATTTTAGGGGAAAGGAGGGTTGAAATTGACGTACTAATTCACAATCCCTTAAATGGATCGCATAAAACATATACTATCGATAGTGTAGAACTCGTATTGAATAATAATGGCGATGAGAATGATTTACCTAAGGAGAGTAAATTTTACAAAGGTATCACCTACTCCTATAATAAGAACCATTATTCAAAAAAGGTTTTAAACTATAAGGTTTTTTTAAGGCCGGGAGAAAAATACAGTTTGCAAAACACCATTGAAACTCAAAGGCAGTTGCTGAACCTGGACAATTTTAAATTTGTAAATATTGCTTTCATTACTGATACTACAGGCGGAAAATTTAAAGTCAGAATTATAACAAGTCCTGCAAAGAAGTTTACAACTTCAGAAGAAATTGGCGTAAGTGTGTCCAATGGCGTTCCTGGTCCTACGGCAAATATTACTTTTAAAAACAGGAACGTTTTCGGAGGTTTCGAGAATTTTGAAACGAGTCTGCGGTATACTTTTGAGGGAGTAGCGGCATCGCAGAATAACGAGGACATTTATCAAAGTCAGGAACTTACAGGTATGGCCTCACTGGTTTTTCCTCACATTATTTTTCCGTTTAATACCCGGTTTAAGAGGGTATTAAACAGGTACAACCCGAAATCAAGGCTACTGAGCAGCTACACTTTTATTGATAGACCCGAGTACACAAGATCCAACTTAAGGGGTAGTTTTATTTATACCTGGCAAAAAGGTTTGTATAACTTTTATAGTTTCTCACCCATTGATGTCAATCTTGGAAATACTTTAAAGATTACTGACGAGTTTCTTGGAAAGCTGGCCGACACGCGACTGATCCATTCCTTCAGGAAAGCATATGTAAGCAGTATTAACGGATATTACACTTATAATAACTTTGTACCTGGGGTAAATAAAAACGCAAAATATTTTAATTTTTATGCGGAATCCGGAGGAACATACTTAAACCTTTTTAAGCAGGATAGCACCCTGATCAACGATGGAAGGATTTTTGATTTTTTAGTTTTTAGCTATTTAAAGTTTTCACTGGATCTTAGAAAATATATACCTACTGGCGAAAAGTCAACCTTCGCCTCCAGGATTAATTTAGGTTTTGCCAGACCCTACCTGACAGAGCATCGTTCATTGCCATATGAAAAGTACTTTTTTGCCGGAGGAAGTACAAGCGTAAGAGCTTGGAAACCTCGACTTTTAGGGCCTGGATCTTATTCTAACGTAGTGGAAGACGATAAGAGCTTACCCGAGCAGCCTGGAGAAATTCTCATAGAAATGAATCTTGAACAAAGATTCAACATATTTGGGTTGTTTGATGGGGCATGGTTTGTAGATGCTGGAAATGTCTGGACCTATTATAAAGACGAGAAGAGGCCCAATGCTAACTTTGAATGGAACAGATTTTATAAAGAAATTGCTGTAGGCGCTGGTGTTGGACTAAGATTAAACTTTTCTTTTTTTATAGTAAGAGCAGATGTCGCTTATAAAGTTATAGATCCGGGTGAACCCTTAGGAAAAAGACTTGTAATACAGAATATTGGAAAAGCGAGAATTGAAGCTCAGGGTGGGGGCTTGAAAGATAATCCCAATCAATATCCTGTACTTCATTTTGGAATAAATTATCCTTTTTAATTTAGAAACTTCGATACTGTGACTGTTTTTAATCTTTAATAAAGAATTTTAATGTAGGTTAACTAGGTAATTTTCGGTTTATAATTATAGGCTTATACTATGACAAAAGAAGATATTTCAGGATGGTTTAAAGAACTGCAGGGTAATATTTGTGAAGCACTTGAAAACACAGATGGAAAGGGTAGATTCATTTCTGACTTATGGGAACGGCCAGGAGGTGGCGGTGGAGATTCAAGGGTATTGGAAGCGGGTAATATCATTGAAAAAGGAGGAGTGAATTTTTCGGCAGTACATGGAGAAACACCTGATAAAATATTAAAGAGCTTTCAATTAGCACAGGCTGATTTCTTTGCGACAGGGGTTTCCATAGTAATTCATCCATCGAATCCTTTTGTGCCCATTATCCATATGAATGTCAGGTATTTTGAGATGAGCAATGGAGTTAAATGGTTTGGAGGTGGCATAGATCTTACCCCGCACTACGTTGATGAATCTGATGCCAGATATTTTCACACTGAATTGAAAAAGGTATGCGACAATCACTATCCCTCTTATTATCCGGAATTTAAAGAATGGGCGGACAATTATTTTTTTATAAAACACAGAAATGAAACAAGGGGAATTGGCGGTATTTTCTTTGACAGGCTTGCAGCAAGCGAGCAGTTTTCCCTTGAGGACAGGTTCAATTTTGTTAAAGACATAGGGCAACTTTTTGCTCCCGTTTATACGCACCTTATGAAGAAAAATTTTGTCAAAGCATATACGGAAAAGGAAAAAATATGGCAGATGATCAGAAGGAGTCGCTATGTAGAGTTTAACCTGATTTATGACTCAGGAACCAAGTTCGGTCTGGAAACCAGCGGAAGAACAGAATCTATTTTAATGAGCATGCCTCCACAAGCCAGCTGGTTTTATAATGCTGACGCTAAAGCAGGTCAGGAAGAAAAGAAAACCCTTTCCCTTTTAAAAAAAGGAATATCATGGGTGAAATAGAAAAATCGTTAAATGTTGAATGACTTGGTTTTAAGTCTTAAATCTTATTTCTAAAAACTAAATACCAAAACTACTGTGCTTGAAAAACTGGACCAATTAGACAAAGAGCTTCTTCTTTTTTTTAATAGTTTTCACACCAGCTTTCTGGATACTTTGATGTTTTACATTAGTAAAACAGCGTTCTGGATTCCACTTTATGCACTTCTTTTATTTTTAATAATTAAGTTTTATAAGAAAGGGGCAGTGATAATTTTAATTTTCCTGGCACTTTCCGTTACAGTCGCTGACCAGATGGCTTCTACCGTCATGAAGCCTTATTTTAAACGATACAGGCCCTGTCATGAGGTCTCTATAATGGAAGAAGTACATACCGTTAACGGGTGTGGCGGTAAATTCGGATTTGTATCATCTCATGCGGCCAACACTTTTGCTGTAGCTACTTTTGTAACATTGTTGTTTTGGAAGCGAAACAGAAAGATCGGATGGTTGTATTTGTGGGCGCTTTTGGTATCTTTTAGCAGGGTGTACCTGGGGAGACATTATCCTGGAGACATACTTGCCGGCGCTTTATTGGGAATAATTATTTCTGTTTTATTGTACTTGCTGTATTCTGCCTTGGGAACTAACAAAGCAAACTGGCTAAAGAGGGAGGAGTATTTTTAAGTTGAAATGGGCAGTTATAATTGACTTAGTTAAAGGTCTTTTACTTCCAACAACTCCGTTCTTCCAACTTCAAAAGATTCTACAAAAAATTTAACTTATTCATAAAATTTTCTTTATAAGAAGCCCCAATTGGAATTACCTTTTTGTCAATCTTAATTGCCAGGTCTTCTATGGATTCGATTTTATTGAAATTTACGATGAAAGACCTGTGAACACGGATGAAAATATTCTTTGGAAGCTTCTGTTCGATCCCTTTCATTGTAGAATGTACTATGTATTTATTGCTAATGGTATTAATTATTACATAATCGGCAAGCGCTTCTACAAATAATAATTCATTGAAATTGATCTTAACAATTTTGAAATCACTCTTAACATAAAAGTGGTCTTCTTTCTCATTGTTCCGATTTTGCAGCTCTATGTTTTCTTTTGCTTTCTGTGTAGCTTTTAGAAATCTGCTATATTCAACAGGCTTTACAAGGAAGTCGGTGACCCTATATTCAAAAGCCTCAACCGCATAATCTTTTACAGAGGTAATTAAGATAACTTCAACCGGTTTTTCAAGTACTTTAAGAAGCTCAAGTCCACTCATTTCAGGCATTTCGACATCAAGATATAAAATGTCTATAGGTTCTGTTTTGAGTATATTGGCTGCTTCTATCGCGTTAGAACAAGTGTGCCCTAACTGAAGATATTCGGTGTTTTCAATAAAGTATTTGACAATATTTCTCGATAAAACATCATCATCTACAATCATACACATCATGGTACTGAATCCTTTTATGTTGCCGGTTTATTTTCTTAATTATATTAAACAAATATAGGTAAGACAAAATGTAAAATAATACATTTAAGCTTTCATCAAACTATACATTTTCTTTAAATACTTACCTATGATGTCAAATTCAAGATTTACATAATCTCCTACTGCTATTTTATTAAAATTAGTGTGCTCATAGGTATAAGGGATAATTGCCACTGAAAAGTCTGCTTTTCCCGAATCTACTACGGTGAGACTAACCCCGTTTACGCAAATAGAACCTTTTTCCACAGTTATATTTTGAAGATTAAAATCGTATTCAAATCCAAATTTCCAACTTCCTGATTCTTCCTGAATATACTTGCAAATTCCGGTTTGATCTATATGACCTTGTACAATATGTCCGTCAAACCTGCTGTTAACAGATAGGCATCTTTCAAGATTTACAACATCACCGGGTTTAAGATAATTCAAATTTGTTTTATTTAAAGTTTCTTTAATAGCGGTTACCTTGTACTTATCTCCTGCAATCTCTGTAACAGTCAAACAAACACCATTATGGGCGATACTTTGGTCAATTTTCAGATCTGAAACGAAGGGAGCCTCAATTAAAAAATCCTTGTTTTCCTTATTTGCTGAAATAGAGATAACTTTTCCTAAATCCTCGACTATTCCGGTAAACATGAGTAAAATTTTGTGCTATTTTTATTTTTAATAAAATAATAACGGGCGGAAAGTAAATGAATAATCCTGTAATTCAAAATAATATTTATTTAATTGTCAATTTTAGTTTAACAAAGTGCGGAAATAATTAACATATAAACGACAATTCTGTTAATTATTTATTTACTATTGTATAGGATTAATTAACGTTTGCTTTAATTA
The DNA here is from genome assembly GCA_035628645.1 of Cytophagales bacterium. Lineage (GTDB taxonomy): Bacteria > Bacteroidota > Bacteroidia > Cytophagales > Cyclobacteriaceae > DASPJL01. Next base: position 13,270 of record DASPJL010000020.1, read on the forward strand.
ATTTTGACAAAAAAAGATCATGCTTCTGGAAGATAGTTACAGACACAAAGGACTTCGGAGAAATCTTCTTCATCAGCTACAAAGGAAAGGTATAAGGGATAAAAATGTTTTGGAAGCCATGATGAAAGTGCCCCGCCATTTATTTTTTGAAAAAGCCTTCCTTGAGCACGCCTATCAGGATAAAGCCTTTCCTATTGGCGAAGGACAAACCATTTCTCAGCCTTATACAGTGGCTTTTCAAACTTCTTTGCTGGAAATAGAAAAAGGTGATGTCGTATTAGAAATCGGCACTGGGTCAGGCTATCAGACATGTATCTTATTGGAATTAGGCGCTAAAGTTTATACAATCGAATTTAATAAGGTGCTCTATGGAAATACCAGGCAATTTCTTCCTCAATTAAATTATTTTGCAAATTTTATTCATGGAGACGGATCGATGGGATATCGGCCAGCAGCGCCTTATAATAAAATATTAGTTACTGCCGGCGCGCCTTCTGTGCCTCTGGCTTTGATAGAACAATTGAAGGACAATGGAATGTTGGTGATTCCGGTAGGGGATAATAGAACTCAAAAAATGATAAGAGTTACAAGGCTTCCGGACAAAAGGTTGAAAAAGGAAGAGTTTGATAATTTTTCTTTTGTTCCTTTACTTGGCAAATTCGGGTGGTAGAAATATTCACTTTGAATGTGTTATACCAGTCCTGGCTTTTTTTATCTCTAAATAAACAAGTTCAGCTTTTTTTCTTCCCGAAAACTTTAATGCCAGAGTTGAATGACTTTCCAACATCCTTCGACTTTACACAACAAATCATCTAAATTCATTCCTTTTAATAAGGTTACTTTATTTTAATTTTCGACGAATATCTAAAAAGATTCGACTAATATTAAGTAAGGTTTTTTATTAAAATGAACTATTATAGCGTAAACAATTAACTTTTTAAGTTAAACTTATTTTCAATAACTCCGTATTTATCCCTATTTTAAATCCAATTTCTTGTTTTTTCTATAGGTATAAAAGGCTATTTTTCTCTTAATTTACTTTTAGTAATATAAATTTTCCATGAATTATATTTGAATAACCTGATATTTGGTAGGATGGCATTAATACTTTGAGGAGAAATACCTTATTTGCCTGGGAGACCGATATGTTATTTTTGTATTATTTGTCCTTTTGTTTTATGCATACAGTACGATTGTAAGTAATGAGCCGGAAGTTGCATAAAAGTCTTTGGAATAATTAATCAATTTTACGCCAGTATTAAAAAAATAAGATAGCTCCTTTTTGCCTATAAATGGGAGTGTTAATTTTTAAGTTCAGCTATGGAAAAATATAAAAGAGGAAATTTCTAATCCTCCGGGTAAGAGTTTAGCCTTTTTCATTATTTCTTCCTTATCATGTTTGTTTTCTTAGTCTTAAAGATTGAGGAGTCGGACTTTTTTTAAAAAAATGAATGGTTTAATCTTTTAAAAAAAAGAATTCTAATGAAAAAAAAGCCTACTATTATCAATGCATTTTTATTTGTAGTATTATTTTTTGCCTCTCTTTCCCTTTCTGCTCAAACCTGTAATTGTAAATATACTGTTCCTTTATCGCAGGAGATAGTCGACGGATCAAAATTAAATATAGGTCCTGGCGATGTGGTTTGTATTCAATCAGGACAAAGAGAATCCCTTTGGTTTCAAAATTTTACCGGCACTGCCGCTAACCCGATTATATTTAAAAATTGCGGTGGACAGGTTGTAATTACCAATACCAATAGATATGGAATTTCTTTTTCAAATAGCAAGCACTTTAAATTGATGGGAAATGGAAGTACCAATTTTAAATATGGTATAAAGATTAACGGTGTAGCCACTGTTGGTCTTAGTTTCAACAGACTCTCAACAGATTTTGAAACAGCTTATATCGAAGTGTATAAGTCACTTGGTCCTGGGCTTATGGCTAAGACTGACCCGGAATGTGGTAAACCAGAAACTTGGAAAGGAAACTTTGTAATGCGCAATGTTAATATCCATGATTTCTATGTTCACGACGTAGGTTCAAAAGGTGGTGGAGGAGAAGGGTTTTATATAGGTCATTCTTTCTTTGAAGGGATAAGCACCGCCTGCGGTAAATTATACCCACATACAATAGAAAACATTAAAGTTCATAATAATACTATAGAAAATACTGTTTTTGACGGAATGCAGGTAAGTTGCGCTACCTCAGGGGTAGAAATTTACAGCAACACTATTAAAAATTATGGTACACTTAACAATGGAGGCCAGCAAACCGGACTTGTAATAGGAGGGGGAAGCAAAGGAAGATATTATAACAATAAGGTAGATAAAGGAACAGGACCAGGAGTTTGTATTTTTGGTCAGGGAGATATTCATTTCTATAATAACTCTATCTCAAATACAGGCTTGGAAGGCATTTTTATAGATGATAGATCAACGGATCCCAATTTAGGGTTGTACTTATACAATAACACTGTGGTAAATTCCAAAATGACTGGAATTTTGACTTATGATGCTACGCTCAAAATAAATGTCTTTTATAATAATTTGGTAGTAAACCCGGGTAACTGGGAAGCCTGGGGAAACAACTGGAAAAAGGCCTTTATTTATCTTGAAAGGATTCCCGAAATAAATAAAATTGTCAAATACGATACTGCTAATAATTACTTTGTAAAGGAGGTTTCATCAGCTCAATTTGTTGATCCTGCAAATTATAACTTTCATTTAAAGTCAAATGCACCTGTCATTAACCGAGGAAAGGACCTTACCTATCTGGGTATTATTTTTGACCAGGATAACCTTAAAAGACCGAGCGGTAATGCATTTGACATAGGTGCGTATGAATATGGAGGAACAGTAACTACTCCGACACCAACACCAACTTCTCTTGTGATAAGTACAACAGCTACCTCCGCATTGTGTAATGGCGCTTCAACTGGAAAAGCCACTGCGTCTGCCTCAGGAGGAACAAGTCCTTATACATATGCCTGGTCAAATGGCAAAACTACTCAAAATATTGAGGGTTTGAGTGCAGGTAACTACACCGTAACTGTAACCGATGGCAAAGGAGTAAAAGGATCAAAAACAGTTACCGTAGGTCAGCCTTCTGCGATTTCAATTACAAATACCAAAGTAAATGCTACTTCTGCCACCAAAGGTTCTATTAACATTACAGTTGCCGGCGGGGTAAGTCCTTATACCTATTCCTGGTCAAATGGAGCGACTACACAGGATATTTCTAATTTATCTGCGGGAACTTATACTGTTACTGTAAAAGACAAGAACTTGTGTTCAAAGTCAGCTTCTATTGCTATAACTCAATCTACCACTACTCCTCCTCCGCCAACCGGAGCCTTTAACGGAGTATACAACATAATATCCAAAAAGACAGGAAGGTATTTGGAAGTGGCAAATGCATCAACAAGTAACAATGCCAATATTGCAATTGGAAACAATTCCAACACTAATGATCAAAAATGGACAATTACACCTTTAGCTGATGGATATTACAAGGTCATATCCGTTCACAGTAATAAGTCAATGGATGCCACCGGAGTTACAGACGGCTCAAATATCATTCAAAACACGCCGAGCTCAACAGATGATTGTCAGGAATTTAAAATTGTAGATGTAGGAAGCGGATATTATAAGATTATTCCTAAGTGCACAGGCAGAGGATTTGAAGTTAAAGGTAATTCTCTGGTAGATGGAGCCTTGGTTGGTCTTTGGACCTATTGGGGTGGTGATCACCAAAAGTGGAGATTCCAGTTAGTTTCTCCGGCAACTGAACAGGAGGAACCACAGGAAGAGCCGCTTCCTATTGAGGAGGAACCTGTTGCAGACGGATTTAATGGTTCATTTAATATTATTTCAGTAAGAACTGGCAGATATCTGGAAGTAGCCAATTCTTCCACTGCAGAAAATGCAAGTGTGGTAATCAAAAACAAGTCGGGCGCAGCCAATCAGAAATGGAATATTCAGGCCTTAGCAGACGGATCGTATAAAATAGTGGCTTCGCACAGTAACAAATCACTGGATGTGACGGGAGTGAAAGATGGCTCTTCTGTGATTCAGGCTTCTTTAAGTTCATCAGATGATTGTCAGAGATTTGATATAGCTGATGTTGGAGGCGGATATTACAAAATCATTCCTAAGTGTGGGGGAAGGGCATTTGAAGTAAAGGCAAATTCGACAGCCGACGGCGCTCCGGTAGGTCTGTGGAGTTATTGGGGAGGTGATCACCAGAAATGGAAATTGCAACTGATATCGTCAGCGGCTCCTTCCCCCGAATTCGAAGAATCACTACCAATTGAAACAGCCCCTGAAGAAACATCTGATGGATTTAACGGTGCATTTAATATTATCTCAAAAAGAACCGGCAGGTATTTGGAAGTGGCTAATTCTTCCACTGCTGAAAATGCAAGCGTAGTAATCAAAAACAAGTCGGGCGGAGCCAATCAGAAATGGGATATTCAGGCTCTGGCAGACGGATCGTATAAAATAGTAGCTTCGCACAGCAACAAATCCCTTGATGTAACAGGGGTGAAAGATGGTTCCTCTGTAATTCAAACTTCAGTAAATTCGTCTGATGATTGCCAAAGGTTTTCTATTGTAGATGTGGGAGGCGGATATTACAAAATCATTCCCAATTGCGGCGGAAGAGCATTCGAAGTAAAAGCTAATTCAACAGCGGATGGCGCTCCGGTTGGCTTGTGGTCTTATTGGGGTGGTGATCACCAAAAGTGGAAAATACAAGCCGTTAATTCTACTTCAGCAATGAGAGGGGATTTATCATCAAAAGAAAATGAACTTATTAAAGTATATCCTAATCCTGTTACTGACAACCTGTTAAATGTTGAGGTTAATTTGTCATCGCAGTCTCAGGAGGAAGTTGATGTTTCACTTGTGGACGCAATGTCACTTCCTGTTTCATCTTCTAAGCGTGTACTTGATCCAGGCAGAAACCTTATAAAAATATCTACTTCTCAATTAAAAGGAGGTGTCTATTTTGTAATCGTACAAAAAGGAGCGGACAGGATAGTAAAGAGAGTAGTAATCACCAGGTAATTTTAATTATTTCTTCTATAACAAAGTCTTAAGCATCATATGGCGCTTAAGACTTTTTATTTACTGCATTTCATCCCCCCCCTTTTGGTAGTTATTCAGTCTTTCTTTAAATACCGGTGCAGTATACTTTGAAAGTTTTTTTAAAAAATATCAAACAATATGAAACGAGAGCGGCAATGGTTTCGTAGTTTTTACTAAGGTTTAATCTTCCTTACATCCAATTTTTGCTTTCCGGGCTATCTCAGATAGTTTTAATTCCTTTTTTCAGTGATCCTTCTAAGGTTCGAGGAGTTTATCTAAACTAACAATACATCATAGAAAGTGAGTATAACTTGATAATTATTCTTTTATGGCGACTTCTGGCAAAATAAATAAAATTGGGACCCTTATAAGGAAAAATTCCATAGAAGAGAATCACAAACAGGAAGATTCTATGAACACAATTAAAAGAAAAACTATAATGAGGTATGAAGTCGAGGTAGCGCCTTCCGAAGAAAAATATACTACGCTTGAAAAAATAGATTTAACAGATATTGCTCAAGCCATAGACGGAAGTAAAAGCATGTCAGAGGACGAATCCTACACAGATCCTTCCGAGGAAAAGGATAACAAACCTAAGTTTTGGTTTTGGTAAAATCGTCGGACCCGTGGTTGAAATTTCATTACAAAACCGAGGAGCGCTTTTATTAAAAGGCGCCAACCTCACCTCTAAAGCCTGTCAATTCAAGGTGATTTTTAGGTAAGTCAGATGCAACCCTGGCATTGGGCGCTGAAAAGGAACCATTCTCTATATAATATAAGGCTTGATTCAAAGAACTTTCTTGTTCATCTCCAAAATCGTAATTGAGGTTATCCTGAACATAAACGCTGGCTTTAATTCCGTCAAAGTAATCTGCTTCCCCATTGGAATTTGCTACATTAAAAGTGATGGGCGCTACTGCATATTTACCTACAATAAAAATATTCATTCCCACAGGCTTTCCATGGGTGTCATCTCCAATAACATATACCGGCATATAAGGTTTTAATCCATTTATTATCGCCTCGCTTGCTGATGCAGAAGATTTGGTGGCAATCACAAACAACCTGTCCAGATTAAGGTTATAAGGCGTTGACTCAAATATAAAAGGTTTATTTTCCTTGGTATTTTTAGCGTTATAGGTAAGCTCAACAAATTCTTTTCCCATCGTCTGTGATGCGCCGATTAAACTTGCCAGATGATTTGCCACTTCTAAACTGCCGCCTCCATTGTATCTCAGGTCAAGCACCAATTCCGATACGCCCTGGGATTGGAAAAAAGCAAAAGCCTCTTCTAATTCGGCATTCGACTTTTCAAGAAAGGTATTAAACACCAGATAGCCTACCTTTTTCCCGCCTTTCTCCAGGACGCTCCTGTGCAAGACGGTCTTTAAGTTTATTTCTTCTTTGGTCACAGATATCGTTCTTACATTTCCCTGTAAATCTTCAACCTCAAAACTGGTTCTCTCGCCCACTTTATCTTCGCCCATTTCCTGATAAAAGGTGTTGTTACTTAACAAAGAGGAAACACTTTTTCCATTTACTTTTAATATTTTATATCCTCTCGATATATTTTGTTTAGCCATCGGAGAATTTTCATAAACAAAGGTGATTCGAAGGTTATTTTGAGCATCCAGTTTCATGCCCATTCCATTGCCGACCATTGTTCCTTCTTCAAAATATTGCTTAAAAGAAACGGTGTCCATGATGAAGCTCCATTTATCCAGAGGTTCATACATCATTGCTTTTAATGCATCCTCAGGGGTGGAGAATTTGGATACATCAAGTGCAGGAACCTTGTCATCCCATAAATACCATTCTTTCATCAGTGTGTATAGAGATGAATTAACCCTGGATGAATTACTATTGGGCGTTGCAACACCTTCATCATCCTTGACACACCCTAAAAAGGCCAATGCTACCAAAAGCAGCATTATAATTTTATAGCTGATTATATTGTTTTTCATACGTGAATGTGTTTACTTTCAATGGAACGTATGGAACCCTCAGGCATTCTCATTCCTTTTTGTGTCACTTTGTTACATGAGGGTTTCATAAAAATTAATTATCCTTCAAATAACGCATAAATATTTTATTTTAGTTCATGTCATTTTAAAGTTAAAACTACATCTTCGAAATCTTCCGGTTGATCCCGAAACAGTTTCGGGTACAGAGGATTCTGAATTCGTTATTTCTCCTCACGCAAACTTTTCCAGATTGGCTACCATTCTGTTCACCCTGTCTTCAAGTTTTTCGGAACTCAGGCTTTCCCGCAGGCGGTCCACAAGTATGGGGAAAGCAAAGGGGCTTGGTCTTTTCAGGTGTTGAAAAATGATGTTTTGCTGAGTTATTCTTCTTAATGTATTTGCCAGTCGTGCTTGCTCTACCTGTATGGTAAGTACTTCCTCATAAGCCTGATGGATCAGTAAATTCCCCGGATCATATTCTTTAAATACCTGAAAAAGGATCTGAGTGGAAGACTGAAGGTGTTTGTTTGTAATGTATTTCCCAGGATATCCCTGAAAAATAAGTCCTGAAATGGCAGCAATGTCCCGGAATTTACGCTTAGCCATCTCCGATTCATTTACACTGTTTCGTATGTCTTCCACTAAATTTTCGGTGGAGAAAAGACTTTTGTCGAGCAACAACGCCTCATCAATTTTTTGCTCAGAAAGCAGCTCAAAACCATAATCGTTCATCGCGATTGAAAATGAAGCCGGCATTTTTCTGCTGATCCTGTAGGCGATTAATGCACCCAAAACCTCATGCACCATCCTTCCTTCGAATGGATAAATAAAAATATGATGGCCTTCATTCGATTCTAACAGTTCAACTAACAATTGATTATGATCAGGGATAGTAGACCATTTCAACTGAACATCAAACAAAGGTTTTAATACCTTTGTCTCAATATCTTTGGCGATTCCCTGCTTTGCTTCTTCAAGCTTTATTCTTATTAATTCTGAGAGCTGAGAAGAAAGTGCAATTCGTCCACCTAACCAGCGTGGCACCACTCCTTTTTTCTTTCCGCCCTTTTTTACAAGGGCGGTCATGTCTTTTATTTTTATAAACTCCAGGTTTTTGCCTGCAAACCAGAACACATCTCCCGGATTCAGCCTGGAAACAAAATATTCTTCCACTGTTCCGATAAATCCACCGGTCATGTATTTTATTTTGATGATAGGGTCACTTACGATGGTTCCTATGGAAAGCCGGTGTTTCATGGCCATCCGTTTGTTGGTAATCCTAAAAAGGCCGTCAATCTGCTCTACTTTCTGATATTCATTGTATTCGCCCAGACTTTCCCCGCCATGAACAATAAAGTCCAGTGCCCATTTCCATTCGGATTCCGTAATGTCTTTAAAAGAGAATGTGGTCTTTATCTCCTCTAGCACCTCTTCAGCTTTAAAACCTTCACCTGTTGCCAATGTCAGCAGATATTGTACAAGCACGTCAAAGGACTTAAAAAGAGGCGTGCGTGATTCCATTACGTTATTATAAATCGCCTCTTTTATGGCAGAGGCTTCCACAAGTTCTAGGGAATGCGTGGGAAGGAAAAAGATTTTGCTGGTAGCGCCCGGTTGGTGGCCGCTTCTTCCTGCCCGTTGAAGAAATCGCGCCACACCTTTCGGGCTTCCCACCTGGATTACCGTATCCACTGGTCTGAAATCTACCCCAAGATCCAAACTTGAAGTGCAAACTACAAGCTTCAGAATGCCGCTGTGAAGGGCTTCCTCTACCCACTTTCTGATTTCATTATCCAAAGAACCGTGATGCATAGCTATTGCGCCTGCCAGGTCTGGAGCCCTCAACAGAATATGTTGATACCATATTTCGGTCTGGGATCGGGTATTGGTAAAAAGTAAAGTAGTCTGGCTTTCCCTGATAATAGGAATCGCTTTATCTAAAAGATTAATTCCCAAATGTCCTGCCCAGGGAAATTTTTCGATCTCATCAGGAATAATAGATTCTATCTGAATGCTTTTTTTAATATCCGCTTTGATAATTTTTGCCTCAGTCAATTCAGATTCTTTCCCTAAAAGCACTTCTAACGCTTCCGGTAAATTTCCTATAGTTGCGGAAATCCCCCAGATCTTTAGTTTTTGTTGGGTTAGCTTTTTTACTTTTGATAAAGCAAGTTCCACCTGCACAGCCCTTTTGGTTCCAAGCAATTCGTGCCATTCGTCAACGACGATTGTTTTCAGGTTCTTAAAGACTTTAGAGGAATCTGTTTGGCTGAGGAATAAGTGCAAACTTTCAGGAGTGGTGATCAGACATTCGGGCATGGATTGTTTTTGTCGCTGTCTTTCTGCTGCTGATGTATCGCCGGTTCTTGCCGATACTGCCCAGGGAATTTCTAATTCCCGCACCATTTGTTCCATGGCGAGTTGAATGTCTTTTGCCAGGGCTCTTAGTGGCGTGAGCCAGAGAATCTGAAGCCCGTTGTGACGGGCTTTTTTATAGTCCGGGTTATTATCGATATATTCTGCTAAAACAGGCGCCCATAAAGCAAAAGTTTTACCGCTACCTGTGGGGGCATTTAGCAATCCGCTTTTTCCTTCCAATACTTCTTTCCAAACCTCCAACTGAAAAGGAAAAGGTTCAAAGCCGCGTGAATGGAAATAATCAAAAAGTATTTGAAAGCCGGATTTCAAGAGTAATGGTTTTGGGAAATTTCTCTAAATTAGCTTGAACGGGATTTAGGCCCAATTGATAGTTATACTTGAATGGAAAGATTTATTTATTATTCTAATAACTATCCATTTCAGTGATTTTAATTCTGTTATCATATTGGCGATAAGCTGCAAATAATTTATTTCCGTCCCTAATGAGTACAATATCTCTTTCTTCTGCTTCACTTGATTTGAGTCGTTGAATAAATTCTTCAACTTTGATGGTATTAGGAATTGGTGCCGGTGTTTGAATTATATTGTAAAATGATTCATCGATAAGCGCATTAAACCAGTTTGCATTCATATAGGTGCCTTCGGTAGAACCAACAGGTACACCTGGTTGTATTTGAGGAGAATATGGGGTTCCTGTACCAGTAGCTGTAGGTAAATGATAATTGTACCCTTTTTTTACTTCCTTATAACTTCCTACAAGAAGACAGTTTGTTCCATTGGGTTGTTTTTCTACATGAATAAAAGGTTTTCCTTTTGATAGACTTTGGAAAATGTGTCTTTTTTTTTCAACTATTTCTGCTGTATTTCTTTCAGGACTACCTACATTACCCTTATATTCAATTAATTGCTTTTGATTAACCACAAAATCAGGAACAATGGCTATTTCATCTCCTGCAACATATTCTAGCTTTTTATATATTTTCTGGCTTTTTAAATCATAAAAGTAAAATTTGATTTTGTCCGCACCTCTTACAAACCTGACTATTCTCTCATCTGTAAAACAGGAATTGGAAACATCGCCTACACCCGTGCCGGGCAAATAATGATAGTTAAAAGTATTATTATTAAGGTTAAAGTGAAAGATTTTTCCGTTTCCAAAATCTCTGTTTTGGATATTGTTGTCAATAACGAAGTAAAATTGTTTTTCTTCAACATATAGCTTGTTAAAAGCTTTCAAGGTAACAAGAAGTGAACTTTGAGGATTTTTAACTACTCTAAAATCTTCCTTAAGAAATATTTTTAAAAGTTCTTTTTCAAGAGTAAAGGAATGCTTTTCAAATTGCCTTTCATCAAAGAAACTTAGAAAGCTAACCTTATTTAGTTTCTTATCAATCGCAATAAAATAGAAAGTGTTATTAACGGAAAAGGTATTGATAATACTTTCATTTTCCCCAACTGTTAAGGGAGGTAATTTATAATGAACGTCTTCTTCATTTTCTTTTGAAAGAAAGTAGGATGAATAATCGTTTACATATTCATTTTCAGTGTCTTTAAAAAAGAAATAAAACCCTTCTGGTCTGCTCATGCCACCAAGAAACTTTTTGCTTTCCGCGGTCTTTTCGTCACGTCTGTTCAGAATTTTCTTTTTAAGGATATTTCCTTCTTTGTCAACAAGTAAAAAGTGATAACTTCTTTCGTCTTTCATAAAAACTCCCCATTCCCCGATGCTGTTGCGTAAAATAGAAAAGTATTTAGGGTTAGACATTTCAATAGGAAAAGTTATCGTATTGCGCTGGCTAAGTAATGATTCTGAAAATAGGAAGATTAGTGCCAGGGTAATCAGGAACTGATTTAATCTCATTTTTAAAAAGATGTCATTGGTTTAAAAAATGGGTAAAAAAACGAATTTAACAATCCCCTTTTCCATTCCAAAATATCTTTTTAAACATTCACTCATCCACTCATCCGCTCATTGTTTTCAATATCCCTTTCAACGTTTCGATAGTATCTGCTTCTTCCGGTTTTTTGTCTAGTCTCCACCTCAAAATTCTTGGGAACCGCAGCGCTACTCCACTTTTATGCCTTTTTGATTCCTGGATACCCTCAAAGCCAATTTCAAAAACCATTTGTGGCTTTACTGTTCTTACGGGGCCAAACTTTTCTACAATATTTCGCTTAACAAAAGTGTCTACTTTCCTTAACTCTTCATCGGTTAACCCCGAATAGGCCTTGGCAAAAGGTACCAATTTCTCCTCGTCCCACACAGCAAATGTATAATCGGAATATAGATCGGCGCGCCTTCCATGGCCTTTTTGAGCATAAACCAATACGCCGTCGATGCTTAACGGATCTATTTTCCATTTCCACCAATACCCTTTTCTTCTGCCTGCTAGATAGGGCGAATCGAGTTTCTTTAGCATCATTCCTTCGGCATAATATTGCCGGGAATTTAACCATTGTACTTTCAACTCTTCCCAACTTGAAATGGTTAGGGTAGAAGAGAGCCGAAACATTTGATAAGGCTGTAATTTGGAATAAAGCAATTCGATAAGTTTTCTTCTTTCCAACAGTGGCTTCTCCCGAAAATCTTCATTTTTATATTCCAGCACATCGTAAATCATAAAAGCAATGGGTGCGGTTTTAAAAATGTTCTTAGTAAGATTTTTCCTTCCAATCCTTGTTTGCAAAATTCCAAAAGGCATCGGACAATCATTTTGGAAAGCCAGGATCTCTCCGTCGAGCACTACATCTTCCAATAGATTTTTTATGATGTGTAATTCGGGAAATTTTTCTGTAATCAAATCTTCGCCCCTTGACCAGATAAACAATTGGTCTTTTCGCAAAATCAATTGCGCCCGGATTCCATCCCACTTCCACTCGGCCTGCCAGTCCGTCGGATTTCCTAATTCTTCAGGACTATTTCCAATGGCATAGGCAAGACAAAAAGGATAAGGCCGGGAAAGATCGTCTTTGGCGTTTTCAGCGTGTAAAAGTTCAGCAAAGGTTATTGATTCAGGAGACCAGTTACCCATCAATCTATGGGCGACTTTGGAAGGATCCATGTTAAGGACTTCAGATAAGGCGCGAATTATTAAATTTTGCGATATGCCAATTCTAAAAGCGCCGGTGATCAATTTTATAAACACCAGTTTCTCTTTGGCATCCAATTGATTGAAAGCATCAAAGATCTTCTCTTTTTTCGTAGTATCCGGGTACTGTGCAAGTGAGATTAAAAACCGAATCCACTCGTCCAGGCTTTTGTTTTGGTCGTTTTCGGGATCAGGTAAAAGCAAGGCCGTGGCTTCAGCAAAATCGCCAACCACCAGATAAGATTCAAAAAAAAGCCATTCGGGAATCCCGGAAAACTCGACGATCCAATTTCGGAGCAAAGTTGTGTTGATAATTCTTTTTGGTTTTTTATCCGAGAACAGCGCAAGGACCCATAAAACATCCTGAGGGTTGGCCACCCTGAAATATTCCTCCAGAAGGGCTATTTTTTCATTGGTCTTATTGGTTTGATCGAGTGCTGCAAAGAGTAGAGCAAATTCTTTCAAAGATGTACATCGTTTTTCCTTCTAACGCATTAAAAAGAAATTTGTCAGCGCACCTTATGCTTCCAGATTCTTTTTTCCGGCGAGGTACTGATTTTGGGATCGTTAACAGGTCTCAAGTGAATGGAAAATTTGTTTGGACGAATAGGTTTCCCATAGTTTTTAGCGAAAACATAGGTAAACGCGGCCCCTAAAAACAGGATGAAAGAAGAGTAGTTAACCCACACCATAATAATGATAATGGAACCGGCAGCGCCATAAGTAGATGCAAAATTGCTTTTCCCCAGATAAAATCCAATGAGCAATTCTCCTACGGAAAATAAGATAGCGGTAAAAATGCCGCCAATCAACACATCTTTCCAGCGGGATATAGAATCGGTAAGGATCTTGAACATTCCCGAAAACAAAAGTGTCAGGATCACCAGCGATATCGAAATATTAATCATTTTTAGAAAATAGGAAGAATAGGCGCCAAGCAGGTCCGCTAAAAATTCGCTCAGTACGTTTACCAGGGTGCTTATTACCAGGGTAACGATCAATATAAAACCAATTCCTAAAATATAGGCAAACGATAAAAGCCGGTCGAGAATGAATTTGACATATTCTCTTTTAGGTTTAGGTTCGATGTTCCAAATGGTATTTAAAGAATGTTTTAATTGGGTGAAAACTCCGGTAGCGCCAAAGAAAAGAGTTATTAAACCAATAACCGTAGCAATTAAAGTATTTGCAGGTTCATAAATATTCTGAATGAAACCTTCAACGGCCAAAGCCCCCTGATGTCCCACCAAATGTTCTATCTGACTATAAATCCGACCTTCGACGGCATCTCTTCCAAAAAGCGTCCCTACAAAAGAGATCACTATTACTAAAAGGGGGGCAATAGAAAAAATGGTATAATAAGAAAGCGCAGCAGCCAATGTGGCACAATTATTTTCCCCAAAAATTTTGAAAGTTACCCTGATCGTATGCCAAATTTTTAGAGGATTCTTGATAACCATATTGTTTGACTTTTTCCGCAGCTTTAATTGGTAAAAATAGTTTGAAATAATTTCCAATTATAAAATGTGAATCGGCTAAAATCAAGAAATATTTATTATGTGCTAATGTGATGGTAAGATAATGTGATAAGATGGTAATTGGAAAGATTATTATTAAACATTAGACAACTTTATTATCTTTTACCTTCATTCATAGAATGAATGAGCTTTTCTCTATTGCAGTTGTTCTGTAAAGCAGGTTGCTCAAAAAGTACATTAATTATCTGATTA
>DASPJL010000021.1:0-32571 GCA_035628645.1 Cytophagales bacterium
CCCCATAGCAAAATCCATGGTAAATCTTACGGTAAGACCTTTGAACTGGAAGATGTTTTGCATTCCTCCTATTTTATCAGGAACACGATAGCCCATGAATACAAGGTCTTTGCTGTCAATAATATTATCGCCGTTAAGGTCCGCCCAATTTACATCTCCGCCATGTTTTGGTTTGCCCAATACTGCGGTGGTTACCATCCGGTCTTCAACTTCAGACGCTGCAGCTTCTGCATCCGTTGCAAATATCCCGTTGGATTTGTAAGCCCATAACCCTCCAGGGCGCTCACCTTCAGCATATCCGCCCACTTCTACTTCTTTTCCTTGTGCAGGATCATAGACAAAACCTCCACCGATACGGTTCTTTTCTCTGTCGTTTTCCGGAAGTTTTACTACAGTTGTGCGGTTGTAAGCAAAGGAGAAGTTAGACCTCCAGGTAAAAGCGCCGATATTTAAAACCGTGGCGCCAATCTCTACTTCTATTCCTCTATTCCTTAATTGACCGGCATTGTATTTTATACTTGTAAACCCTGATTCCGACGCTAATGGAAGATCATCTAATCTGTTACTTGTCAGCTTATCATAAAAATCCACCAAAATGTTTATTCTGTTGAAAAGACCAATATCTATTCCTGCATCGTAAGTATCAGAGGTTTCCCACAAGAGGTTTGGATTGGCCAGGTTGTTTCTGTAAATCCCTGCGGAAGATGCATAAGAAGCAGTTCTGTAGCCACCGTAAGTATCGGTATAAGATAAGTTAGACAAACCCGATCGTCCATAACTTGTTCTTAATTTCAGTTGATTTATAAATTTCAGGTTCCAGAAATTTTCCCGGTGAATATTCCATCCTGCTGAAACCGAAGGGAAAACAGCGTAACGATTGTTTGGAGCAAAATTGGAGAATCCATCGTAACGCAAAGACCCGGACAATAAATATTTGCCATCAAAATCATAGTTTAGCTGTCCAAAATAACTGGCTGTTTTGGATTCAGGATAATCGGAACTTACATTAAAATTGGGTTGTACCTGTCCGTTAATGATGCTGCTAACAGGATCATTCGTGAAAGTGGAAATATAATCTGTTGCAGACCTTTGACCGCTTCCGGCAAGGAAGAACCTGTTGTCATAGGTATAATTAAATCCGGCAAGTAAAGTAAGATTATGCCTGGAAGCAAAAGTATGATCGTATTGAAGGATATGGTCGGTCATGATTTGACGTCCTTTTCCAATCGATTCATATTTATCTCTTTGTTTGGCCTGTTGAGGAAAATATTTTTCAAAATACAGGTTGGCAGAATTATCAAAATTTATAGAGGCTGATGGCCTGTAGTGAAGTCCTTTGAGGATTTCATAATCTCCTGCAAGACGGAAAGTTATTCTGTCTACAGAATAATTCTGATCCT
The DNA here is from genome assembly GCA_035628645.1 of Cytophagales bacterium. Taxonomy (GTDB): domain Bacteria; phylum Bacteroidota; class Bacteroidia; order Cytophagales; family Cyclobacteriaceae; genus DASPJL01. Next base: position 1,401 of record DASPJL010000021.1, read on the forward strand.
GGTAATGCAGCTCATGCAGCCTATTCCTTACCGATAAGCCTTCACCTAAATTTAAAGATCCATCCTCGTTGTAAATCCTGTTGAGAGGAGGCACTCTTGTACCTCTTGTAAGGGTATTCTGGCTGTTTTCCACATCCTGATTGGACGTCCAGATGTAAGAAAAATTAGCATCAATCCTGAACTTATCGTTTACTTTAAACCCAAGATTAGAGAGCGAACTGAATCTTTTGTAGTTGGTTCCGATGAAAATACCGTCCTGATTTAAATAACCCAGCGAGAAGAAATAATTTGCTTTCTCTGTTCCTCCGTCTATGTTAAAATTATAGTTATTGCTATGAGCGGTATTCCACAAAAGATCCTGATAATGGCTGTCCTTAAATATTATTGTTTTTCCTGGATTTACCGGGTCTTCTACTGTTTCCCAGCCATTTGCCAGTAAGTTGTCCACATATCCCTGACCTTCCACGGCTATAAGGTTATCGATGTATGCTGGAGTAAATTTGGCATAGCCGTATTTACCTTTTTCCGTATAAGTCGGCACTGTTGCGGAGTTTCCACCTACATACAACTTGTTGTCGATGTCGAAAGCATCTTTACCTTTTGCCCAGGTCTGCCTTGCTAATACAAGATATTCCCTGGCATTAAGATAGTCATATTCGCGCGCCTGTGTTTCCACGCCATGTTGATAACGGAAAGTTATATTCGCTTTTCCACTACCTGTTTTACCAGACTTAGTCTTTATAAGAATAACCCCGTTTGCCCCTCTTGCTCCATAAACCGCAGTGGAAGCTGCGTCTTTCAACACCTGTATAGATTCAATATCATCAGGATTTACATCATTGAAACTTCTGAAAACACCATCTACAATTACCAGCGGGCTGCTTGCATCGATGGAGCCTACCTGGTTTCCTCCGCTAGTACCATTACCGGTTCCATAGGGATTTAATGTCGTTCCTCCACGAATTACAATATTTGCAGCAGAGCCAGGCTGGCCGCTTAATACAGGAATGGAAACTCCGGCGAGTTTTCCTTGTAAAGCCTGAACCGGACTGGCCGACGGAATATTCTTCAACTCCTCCTCATTCAGTTTAGAAACGGAAGCAATAGTTTTAGACCGTGATTGTTTTGTATATCCCACTACGACCACCTCGTCCAAAGCCTCAAGGTTTGGAAATAAAGACATGTCGATTTTGGTCTGGGAATTAATGAGAACTTCTTCGGTAGTAAAGCCTATAAAAGAAAAAACTAAAGTTCCATTAGTATCAGGAACGGTTAGCGCATACTTGCCATCAGTATCGGTAACGGTCCCCGTAGTTGTTCCTTTTACAACAACGCTTACGCCGGGTAATGCTTCATCTTCAGATGAAGTTACAGTGCCCGTAACAGTAATTTCAGTATTCTGCGCTGCAAGTTTTAAGGAGAGCAACAATGAAAATATGGTTACCAGACAAACTGCATATTTTTTTGTCATGACTTAGTAAGTTTAAGGTTAGTAATATTATTTTATTAGAAAGGTCTTGTTAAGACGGAGAAGATCCGTTGAGGATCCACAACAAACAGTGGTTTTGAAAATCGCGTAATGATTTTCCCTCACTAATGCTTTGCTTAATATTATCAGGCGTCTCCGTCCTGTTAATACAATCATTTTCCCTCATGCGAGTTTTAGAATAAGGAGGGTTTTGTTTATCGTACGATACCCTCATTTTTGTTGTGAATGAGGCATTAGCTTCGACCTGTTTGTTTAAGCAATGTTCATTTCTCTTAATCAAAGAAAAGAGTAAAATACGTGAAGGAGGGCCGAGGGTGTTTTCCAGCTTATTTCCTGATGGGTTTTTCATTTCTTTTTGTTTTAGTCAAGTATAATAAGGGAAGTTCACAAGAATTATTAAGTAGTTTAGTTCTTATGTACTACATAACAAATTTCATAATATTTTTTACAAGTGCAAATTCTTTTGAACATTTTATTTAGAAAAAGGAAAATTTAAATTTGTATTAAAGAAGTTTTTAAAGGAAAAATTAGGGGGAAATTGAAGAACCCTCCGACTTTAGCAAGCAGGCTGTTCAACTTTCCCTCATTAAAATTTTAATTATTCCTTTTCGAAAGCTCCTTCATTTAACCGATCGAAATGTGGTTGAAGATGCTCCTTCATCCCCAGACGAAAATCCTCTTTTGTACCGGTCTTAAGGATCTGAACCAAGTCCAGGTGGTTTACTTTACCTGACCTGTAAACCTTTTCATTTGAAACTACATAGCCGAAAATTGGCAACAACATATTCTGAAACCGCTTTAAAGTGTCATTCCCTGATATTTCGTATAGTTTTCCATGAAAAGCAATTTCATTTTTTATCCGGAAAGTTGGTGCGCCGTCATTCACTGCCTCTCTTTTGGCGATTTTCTCCAGCTCCTCAATGTCTTTATCAGTTTTACGGATATACAACAAATCTGCAAGACCCATTTCCAACACTAACCGCAGTTCAAATATATCCTGAAGGGTATCGCTGTCAATAATCAGAGGATCCAGCACCCTTTCAAAAGCTCCCAATATGTCGGGCCGGCTCAGGATCATTCCTCTTTTTTTCCTTGTTTCTACCATTCCCAGCATCCTCAAACGACTCAATGCTTCGCGAACTACGTTCCTGCTTACCCCAAGCGCTTCCGCCAGCTCCAATTCCTTCGGAAGCGCATCTCCAGGTTTGAATGACTTTTTCTTCAAATACTCCCTTAGCCTCAATTCAACAACATCAGCCATCGTCGTATTTGCAATACGCTCCAAATCATTATTCAAATTCAGTTTAGACATTTACTATATCAGATATGATGATTTTACAAAGATGAAACTTTTTAATATGTAGGACAAATAAAATTATTTTCAGGATAACAAAATATTATTTTCAATAACTGCCCATGTTTTGTCCCTCCGGAACTTAATACTCCCTCATCTCATTCCTAAAGATTTTAATAGCAAAGTCAATATCCCCATTTTCGCGTTTGGTCAATTTGTTTTCATCTTAGGTCATAAGTAAATCCCGCCAAGCAATCTACCTTTGTATCATAAACATTTAAATAATAGAATATGAAAACTATATTAAAAACCGAAGAATTACTCATGTTTATTCTTTGCATTTACTTTTTCAGTCTCATGGATTACAGTTGGTGGCTATTTCCTGCTTTAATCCTGGTGCCGGATGTGGGGCTGTTGGGCTATGCTCATAATGCCAAAACAGGTGCAATAGTCTACAATATTTTTCACCACAAAGGAATAGCAATCCTTGTTGGTGCCTTTGGAATTCTTTTAAATAACCAGGAAGTTATTTTGACCGGAATTATTCTTTTCGCCCATTCTTCTATGGATCGAATGCTTGGATTCGGATTAAAATACAAATCCAGCTTTGATGATACGCACCTGGGAAGCATAGGAAAGGAGAAAAACCAGAAGAAAAGCATTGAAGTGGCAATATAATAACCAGGCTTGGATGAAGCTTTTGCACGCAAAAGTGCTTTTAACCTACCTTCCTGAACGCTGCAGGGGTCTTCCCGGTCCATTTTTTAAAGGATCTTTGGAAAACGCTGGATTCTGAAAATCCCAGTAAAAATGATATATCCGTTGTACTAATGGTGTTTTCTTTCAAATGACCGATGGCGATGTCTTTCCTGACTTCCTCCAGCAACTGCCTGAAAGTGGCCTGTTCTTCCTTAAGTTTCATCTGGATACTTCGTGGACTCATGCCAATGTTCCTGGCTATGGCAGTAAGTGTTGGTTCCTCGCCTTTCAGGCCCTTCACAATTTCTTCTTTTATCTTAAAACTCAGTTTATCAGAATGTTTGAGTTTATCATAATATTCCTTCACATGCTTTTCAAAAAGAGGAAAAAGGGTGGGATTGGCATTTAGAACGGGAACATCCAAAAGGGATTTGTTAAAAACCAGACCGGTGAATGAGCTGGAAAAACAAATGTTATCCGTACCCAAAACAGCCCGGTAAATCTCTAAATCTGAAGGCGCATTATATGTAAAATGTACTTCCTTAACAGGAAAATCGCGTCCGGTCATTGCTTTGATTATACCTAAATAAACCGATAGCTCTGATTCAAGGGTAAAGCGGGGATAAATAATGGCCTCATCATTTATTTTTACCGTTAGGAAACAATTATCATTATTTGTATGAAAGGACGTAATCATTCCTTCACAGGCTACGTCCTGGTATTGACAAAGTTTTTCAAGCGCCATTTTTAATGTGGAACAATGCATGAGCATATAGACCACCACACCTAATGAGAAAGGATTTACCTCTAGTCCCACCTTCAAAGGCAAGCTTTCATCGTCGGTAAGCTCGGTAAGCCCTTTCCAAAGTGCCTGAATTTTTGAAGTGGGTATCCGGGAATCAGGATCCTTTAACAAGTCCATATCTATTCCCGCATGGGTACAAAGGATCTTTCGGTCGAGACCTTTGTTTTCACCAAAACTCAGTATAAGATTAATTGTACCTGCCGAAACCGTATTTGTCATTAAAAATCCACTTATTAAATAGTAGGAAAGTTAAAGGTTTTTCAGGAAAATGATATTTTGTATTGCCGACCTCAACCCTCTACACTATTTATTTTTTTAAAAGCAAAAGAAGGTGCAAGCCGTGACAGGGCATACAAAATCTTTACGCCGCCCACTTTTATTTCCTGCTGTCCCGTCTCCATTTTAATTACCATTTCTGCTACGGCCTTTTCTACAGGTATGGCAATTTTCGGAGGTTTTCCATTGTGCCATGGCGTATCAACTGCCGGCATCATCACTTCTACTATTTTTAAAGGCACGCCTTTTAGCTGGTGCCTGAATACCTGTGTAAAGGAATGTAAACCAGCCTTTGTGGCATTGTAAATGGGGTAAATCGCTCTGGGTGCATAAATTAAGCCTGTAGTAATATTGACAATGACGGAATTCTCATTTTTCTCAAGCAGCGGCAGGAATAATTTACAAAGGGAAATGGGCGCAATAAGATTGGTTTGGATTTCAAGCTCTGTTTTTTCCAGCATTGACGCGTCGGAGCGGAAGTTTGTCTTGCTGACAATAGCTGCATTGTTGATCAACATATTACAGCTGGGATGATTTTGTGATATCCAGTCAAAGAGTCTGGTCCTTTCTGCTGCGATCGAGACATCACATTGAAAAATAATAACCTGGGGCAGGTCAGCTTTAGCTTTACTGAGTTTTTCCAAAGACCTTCCGCAAATAATTACCTGATTGCCCCTTGAAATAAAATTCCTTGCTAATTCAAGGCCAATTCCGGAGCTTCCTCCTGTGATTAATATAATGTTGTTTTTCAGTTCCATGTTTCTCTGTTTCTTTTAAAACAAAAAAAGAACTTTTGAAAATAAAGCGCATTAACCTATGTTAATGATGCCCATTTTCTTTCGGATCCTGCTGAGGGCGACAGGAGTAATTCCAAGATAGGACGCGATCATGTGCTGTTTGATCCTTTTTTCCAACTGGGGATATTCTTCTAAAAAGGACTTGTACCGCTCTTCGGCATCACACAAAAGAAACTCTCTTTCCCTTTTTTCTTTCTTGATATAGCCTTTTTCTAAAAGTGCAATTAAAAAATAATTCCAGTGCTCCTTGTTGAGGGCCAATTGCTTCCACTTTTCAAAATCAATAACAGTAATGGTTGCATCTTCCAACGCTTCAATATTATAATATGAGCCGAGACCTCTTGCCATAGCGCTATAAGCGGTAATAAAAGAGTTTTCCGGAAAAAAACCTTTGGTCAATTCCTTACCATTTTTATCTGAATAGTAATACCTGAATAATCCCTGATGAACAAAAGCAAATTTCTGAGGCACGTCTCCTTCCCTTATAAAAAAGTATCCTTTCAATACGGTTTTTTCCCTACATATTCCCTTGAATTTATTGATTTCTTCCAGCGGCATATCAGAAATTGACCGGAGAGCGTGTGCCAGTTGATCAAACATTGAATTGATTAAAATTGAATTTCAAATGTGTGAAAGTTATTTATACCATCAAAGAGGAATTGAGAACAATAACTTAGAAATGAGAGACTTTAAATTAGTCAGTGAAATAGTCTTCATTATTATCCACCTGAATAATCAAAAGTGAAAAACATATAAATTACTTTAAAATCACACGTTATGTGGTTTGAATTCAAATCTCATTTTAATTTGTAATTTTTAGTAATATATTGGGCCGTTATTTTATTAACTTATTTTTTCCCGATGTTTTCTCTATTGCAAAAGCGGCTGTTACTTTTTGGAAGGGTTTTCATAGTTTCAGCAATGCTTATAGGAATTGTTGGATTGTGCGGATGGCTTTTCGACTATGAGGCGCTAAAAAACTATAACCTCAGCAAAGCCTTCATGAAAGGAAATTCCGCCATTTTAATAATAATCTCTGCCTTTTTATTATTTATTCTTAAATCAAAAAAACATAAAATTACCTGGTTAATCATTTCAGGCGCATCCATTGTTTTTGTATTCGCTTCATTAACCTTAACTGAACATCTTTTTCAATTCAATTTTGGGATCGATGAGCTATTCTTTACAGTTAAAGAAAGGAATAACTCTGTTGCCATACCTGGAAGAATGACCTGGATTGCCGCACTTTCTTTTTCACTTTTAAGTCTTTCTATATTTTTTCATTCTTTGGGAAAGGTCTCCTATGCTCAGGTGGTAGCGACACCAGTTGTGATCCTAATGTATGTCGTTATCCTTGGTTACTTCTTTAAGATTAGCAATTACTATGATTTTGGGCTTTACTCGTCCATATCCGTACCCACTTCGGTGGCTTTGTTTTTACTAGGATTTGCTTCCATATTTCTTAATCCTGATAAAGGATTCATGGCTATGTTGAGTAGTAGTGACACGAGCAGTATCATGCTCAGGTTTATCTATGGCTATAACTTTGTATCCCTTCCCCTGCAGGTATCATTTTACCTATTCCTGATCAATCAGCTTTCCTTTTCTCCCAAGGAAAGTATTGTATTTATATTGATGGTTACTTCCGTTGCTTCATTTCCTGTTGCCATGTTTCTTCTTAGCAAAATTAAAAAGCTCGACAAGGAACGGTATTCTCTTTCTAACCAGTTAGAGGAAACAAATAAGGAACTGATCAAAACAAATAATGAGTTGCAATCTATGGTTGAAGAGTACACGGTAAACAACGAAAGCTTGATATTAACAACGGATAAATTAAATCTTGCCAATCAGGCTTTGACCGTAAGTAACGAACGATTTGAAAAGCTGCACAACGAACTTGCCCAAATGGTAGCCGACAGGACTGCCGATCTGGAATACACCCTTATAGAACTGAAGGAACGCAACCAGGAGCTGGACCAATATGTATACAAGGTCTCTCACGACATCCGATCTCCTATCGCTTCGATTACAGGCGTGATTAGCCTGATAAAGCTGGAAGACCCTCCGCAAAATATCGAGCATTATCTTAGTATGATTGAAAGTAGGATAAGTAAGCTTGATAATTTCATAAAATCCGTTCTCTCACATTCGAAATCTTTGAACACTCCAATCGTAGCTGAGCCTATTGATTTTGAAGAAACCGTTACTCAATGTTGGGAGGAGTTTAGGTTTGAGAACAATTGGAATAAAATCATGTTGAAGTTTGACCTGCAATCCGACACAATCTTTAAAAGTGATCAGACCAGGCTGGAGATCGTTTTGAGAAATCTTATGTCGAATGCCATCCGTTATCAAAAATCAACCGGCGACAATTGGTTGATGATAGAAGTAAACGCCGATAGGGAAAAGGCAATTATAAAAGTCGAAGATAATGGTGAAGGGATTGAAGAGCAACATCTTTCAAAAATATTCCAGATGTTTTACAGAGCCTCAACCACTTCAGATGGCTCAGGTCTTGGCTTATATATTGTAAATCAGGTAATAGAAAGAATGAATGGAGACATTCGAATAAGTTCGACTATCGGGGAAGGCACTTTATTTACCATTACTTTACCGAACGAGCTTTAACAAGACCTTTCAAATTCAACACATGATTAATCAAAGCTGCAAGCCTAATGTCTTCTTTGAGCCCTTTCGTATTTGAAAATGTCAGCATATTTACTGAGACCATAGCTAAAGAATAAATTGATTCTTATATTGTCGGCTCAATACCTTTACAGAAACTCTTTTTTGTTTGCTTATTTTTTATGAAAAGATCTTTATTACTCCTGATTCTATTTTTTATTAATTTTTTATGTTTTTCTCAGATCACTAATTTTCACCCTTATCAAACTATAGTTTACAAACTGCATGGGACTATTCCTATGAAGGATCAGGGATATTATCATTATCTTGTAGATTTTAGCGCACCAAATCAGACTTTTTTGACCGTAAATTTTTATAATCTAAAAGAAGAAACGAATTCTTATAAAATTCCTTTACCGAAATTAGAATTCCTTGGTTATGCAAATAATGACAAAGAAACTTTATTCTTATTTTACGATTTTTCGAACAGGGTTTTAAACTATGTAATTTTTCACGATCGTGGAAAAAGAGTAAGTTATAAAAGAAAAAAAATAAGAAAAGCATTAAAAAACTCAACCATATTCTATGCGGATGCAGTGGGCTTTTATACAAGTAAAAAAATGAACGGTGATTTTACAATCACAAAAGTATCCTACAAAACTGATACCTTATGGACTAAAGTATTTACCGAAAAGAAAACTAATTTCTTTTTACATAATGCTTTGAGTTATAATAACAAACTATATTTAAATATTCATGCCAACAGAATTTTATGCCTGAATGACAAGTCAGGCAATATAATTTACGACAGGGACATCAATGACTATCCTAGAATAAAACAGAATTTTAAATTTTTATTGGACGAGGAAACAGAAGAATTAATATTAGCTGGAGAGGAGTTTGATAAGTTAAAAGCTGCTCATGCTAATGGCATTTTCCTAATGAAACTAAGTAGTACTGGAGAAACCGTGTTTAACCATTACTTTCCAATGCCTAAAATTACTTTCAAGTCAATAAAATCTAAAGAAGGCGTCTTCATCAGAGATGTAGTCAAGGTGGATACAGGATACGCTTTAGTTGCTGAATCCATTAACAAAACAACAGGAAACGCAGTTGCCGGATACATAATAGGAGGAGCTGTTATGGCATTAACGGGAGTTTTGGTTGCTCCAAACACTGCAGTGGCCTATGTGACGGGCTTAGACATTTCTTTGTTAAAACCGACTCAAGACAATAAAAACTTAGCCGTTATTACACTTGATAAAGGTCCTGTTGAAAAATATTATCCTCAAGATGTCCCTGCCGGTTTTCATGTTTTTCATGGTATTTTAAATCTCCTTCATGCCTTCGATTATCAATTTTCCTTAACAAACCCTGATGGAAACACTAACTTAGTATATTTCCATAGTTTGTCTAAAGAAGGAATAACGATAGCTAAAGCTACATTTTCAAATAACATTATCTCGAATGTAAAAAAATATCTTGTCAGGGCTAATATGAATGAAGTTATTTCTTTTAAAATGCTTAAATTATCCAATGAGTCCGTATTGTTAGAATTACAAACAGATAAACATTTGTTCTTTAAAGTTCTTAGTCTTTCATCATTTGAAGAGCAATAGTTATGACAAAAAGACACAATATTCTGGTGAAGCGCTATGGTCAAAGCGTCCTAATGTTTTCTTTTAGCCCTTTCATATTGAACAGGCCATTTAATATCTTCAATAAGTTTATTGGCGGCAGTTAACGGAAAATAAGGATCCCTTAAAAATTCCCTGGCAAGAAATACCATATCTGCCTTTTCCTCCTGAATTATGCTATTTGCTTGTTCAGCACTTATTATTAATCCCACGGCGCGTGTCATTATTCCCCCCTTTTTCTTAACAGCTTCAGCAAAAGGAACCTGGTAACCAAGCCCCACTTCAATTTTCGCCTGTTTAATATTTCCGCCTGAAGAGCAATCAATCAAATCAACACCCAGTTCTTTCAGTTTAACTGCCAACCTAATGGAATCTTCTACACTCCAACCTCCCTCATACCAATCTGATGTAGAAATACGAATAAACAAGGGTAAATCTGCCGGCCATACTTCCCTTACTTCTTCGGTGATTTCTATAAGGAGCCTTATTCTGTTTTCAAAAGAGCTCCCGTAATTGTCGTTTCTTTTGTTTGACAACGGCGAGTAAAATTCATGAATCAAATATCCATGAGCGGCATGAATTTCCACCACTTTAAAACCTGCATTTAAGGCCCTTTTGGCAGCTTGCACAAAATCCTCTTTTACTTTTTTGATGTCTGATGAAGTCATTTCTACCGGCACCTCCTCTTCTTCAGAAAACGGCAAAGGACTTGGTGCAAAAGTTCTCCAGCCGCCTTTGTTTGAATGTATATGTGTGTTTCCGTTCCAGGGTGAGGTTTTGCTGGCTTTTCTCCCTGCATGAGCCAGTTGAATTCCGGCTACAGCACCCTGCCCTTCTATAAACTTTACTATCCGGGCTAACATTTCCAGGTGTTCATCCTTCCATATTCCCAAGTCTTCAGGAGAAATCCTGCCCTCAGCAGAAACTGCAGTGGCTTCCGTCATTACAAGTGCTGCCCCACCCACGGCCCTGCTTCCCAGATGAACAAGATGCCAGTCATTGGCAAACCCGTCTTTACTTGAATATTGACACATGGGGGAAACCGCAATCCGGTTTTTAAATTCCACTTCCCTTATTCTTAATGGACTAAAAAGATTATTCATTATTTAAACAGATAATATGTTGTTTCTACGAGACAATGTATTTAAGTTTTTGTCAAATTGGAAACATATCCATTGCGGAGGGAAGAAATTTTACAAAAAAATCATTTAGCAAAAGCAGCCGGACCATGATTCAACCTTCCAAAGCGAGCTTCAGAGCACTCGTCATTTGTCATTCGTCAATTTCAGTTGATCTATTGGGAGAGGATCGTGTATTTTCCTGCTGAAATCCGATTGATGTAAGGGAATTAACTTTGCTTTTCCCGGCATGAATGTTTCACGCCAGGAAAAGCAAAGGAAGGCAAGTTATAAAATGGGCACTTTACTCTTTTTCAATTTACTTAGAGTATTTTAACCATTATTATATTTTAAAATGAGTTGGGCGATAACTTAATTTTCAATAATGATCTTTTTAATTTCCCTTGTTCCACCCTTGTCAATATAAAGGAAATAGATGCCCGACTTTAAATTGCTAACGGGCAAATTAAGCTCGTTTGAACCCTTCTGTAGGCTATATTTATTATTAAAAATGGGGTTTAAAGAAAAATCTACTATTTGAATCTTTGCATCAGAATGCCCCTCGGAATTAAGTGTTACCTTCAATTGCCCCACGCTTCTTACAGGATTTGGATAAACATTTACACCTGCTACCTCTAATTTTTCAGGTATTGCTAAACGCGCCAATGTTTGCGAAGGCTCTATCCTTAAATGATCCAGGTTAATGTAGTTGGAATTGTAGTCGACAACAACCGTACTTGTGCCTTCAGGAAAAACGTAATCAAAGCTTACTTCGGAATATACATTCCATCCGCCAGTGTGAGGAAATTTTAAATCGGTGACCATTACCCCATTCACAATAATATTTCTGTAAGCATCCCCAGCGTCTCCGGCATACCTCAAGGTAACTTTTTTATTTCCTGCTGTTGGATTATTTACAATGAATTTTACGAACTTACCGCTACCTAGCCATCCGCCTAAGAAACCCCATCCGGAAAATCCTGCTTGTGAATTTTCTATCAATATGCCCTTTATTGTTGCATTTTCTGCTTCATATTGACCTTCAGGAATTCCTGATCCGGGATAAACTCCATTTTGCAGCGCAAATAAACTCATAGCTTGGGCTGCTGCATTTTGAGTGCGATCATTAAAAGGTCCGGTAACAGGTCCGGTCCAGTCTACGCCAATGGAGTTGTCAGAAGTACGCGCCTGATCCCAAAGTGAATTGACGCTTGCTTTTAACACATCATAATAAGCAGTTTTACTTTTATCAAATAAATACAACTCCATAAGGTATCGATACCCCGGGCCTTTAAATTGATGGCAATCTCCACCGCACTGGGAAGCATTTCCGTCAGATAATACTTTGCCATAACTGGTTGTTACGGTTTCATTATTTACCATAAAATTGGCTATGTTGTGAGCTCTTCTCAGGTGATTCCGATTTCCGCTGGCCTTGTACATTTCAAGTGCGGCGCCCATCATCAGCCCTTCATTGTAGGTAAATTTCCACCAGACTTTTGTACCATCTGTATTGATATGGTCTGCAACCTGATAAGTATTCTTATCCACCATATTGTCCCACCAGTAGTTGTAAACCCTTTTTGCAAACTTATAGTAGGCTTTATCATTGGTGAGCCTGTATAGCTTTAAGCCCGAAATAACAGCTCCCGCATTTGCCGCTGTAGCTTTCTGCGTATGTTGTTTGTTCCACCAAAGCCCTCCTGGCATGGCGCCGCAACAGGTAGAATCCCAAGCGTTATTTTGTATATCGGCATAAATTTCCTTTGCTTTGACGAGGTACTTGTTTTCACCTGTTACCTCGTAAGCATGAATAAGGGTAAGGACAAACCAGTTTTCATCATCAAAATAGTCATTAATCCAGCGTCGGCTGTTTTGGGCTTCATAAAAGGTTTCGATCAGGCCGTAATATTTTTGTTTTTGCGTACGCTCTGCGCCGTCAATCACCGCTTCCATTCCATGAATATAGGTCCATTCTCCAGTGTTACGAATGTAATTGCCATCCCAATACTTGACCAGGTAATTCTCCAGTAAAAGATCTGCCCGCTGATGATACTCGCTAACGGTTTGGGCATAAGCTGAGTGTGCTTGCACCAGGAATAATGCAAACGTCAAAAAGTAAATTGTTTTTCTAACCGGTTGAAAAGATGTAATCATAATTTTAATATTTAAGGGTTAAATTATCAACAAAACGCTCTATTCATATGGCATTAAGCTTTTTTCCTGCTTCAAACAAAGGGTATTTTAGCAGGAACAACATGCTCCTATACAGAATTAACCAGAAGTTTATTCCGGAAATAATTAAAATCGGTTAAAGATCGGGCAAGCAAAAAACGAAGGGATTTAGGGGCTAAACAGGTAAATTTGCGTACCCCCAACCCTTTAAGCAACCCTATCTAAAACTAACTTTAACTGTGAATTCTCTTCTTTAAACGATATGTTATTTAACTTCTTTTTTCTTGAACGAACGCTGTAAGTATGACGACAGAATATCATCAATCTTCCTTACCGCCCTGTATAATTGAGTTTCCACCGTCCTCGGCGAAATGTTCAATATCTCAGCTACCTCTTTTGCTTTAAAACCTTCCTCTTTACTCAGTCTGAAAATACGCTGACATTCAGCAGGCAATGTAGAGATTGCTTCATCCATTTTAAAGAGCAATTCTTTCCACTCCAGTTCTTTCTGCGGATTGTTGGTATTTACCAATTCGCTTCTGGAGCTTTCGGGAATCTGACATACCTGAAGCAATGAAAACTTTTCAAGATAGTTCAAAGAACCATTTTTAACAGAAATAAAAAGATAGGCTTCGGGCTTTTCTACTTTAGTGATCTCAGCACGTTTGTTCCAAAGTTTTATAAATACATCCGAAACGATTTCTTCAGCTATTTCTTTGGTACGCACATATTGGTAAGCAAAATTCAGCAACCTTTTGTAAAACATCTGGAATAAAATACCAAATGCCTTCTGGTCATTGTTGCTGACCCGCTCTAGTAGAATCTTTATATTTCCCGAATCTGTTGTTTTCATCTTAAGATCAAGTCTTTAATAAGATTTCCATCCTTTAAAGGAAGAAATTAAGCAAGTAATTCAGGTTTTTCTTTATAAGTCTTCCATAAAAATTCCCCGAAAATTGTATTTGCCCATGCAAACCATGACCTTGTAAATTTAGCAGGATCATCCTTATGAAAGGATTCATGCATAAATCCGGTACCTCCGTGTGTATTTTGCAATGTATTTATGCAGGAACGGATCTCCTCGTTGTCGTTACTGGTCAACCCTCTGGTGATTATTCCCAGAGGCCAGATCATGTCCAGTCCAATGTGAGGCCCGCCTGTTCCTTCCGCAGCTTTCCCTTTGAAAAAGAATGGATTGTTTTCAGAAAGCACATATTTCCTTGTATTCAAATAAATCGGATCGTTTTGCGAAATGGCATCCAGATATGGTAAAGCAAGAAGGCTTGGAATATTGGCGTCATCCATAAGATTAAAACTTCCAAAACCATTTACTTCATAAGCATAGATTTTTCCATATTGAGGATGGTCTATTATTGCATGTTCTTGTATTGCTCCGTCTACTTCTTTTGCAAGGTTTTCAAGATTTACAGCCAAGTCCTCATTTTTATGGATCGTTCGGATCATTTCTGCTGCTTGTTTCAAACTTACCACAGCAAAAAAATTGGAAGGAATAAGAAACGGATAGATGGTGGCATCGTCGCTTGGCCTAAACATAGAACAAATAAGCCCGACAGGTTTTACAGGATAGCCGTAACCGCTCATAGGCACTCCGTCCGTTGCCCATTCGGTCCTTCGCTGAAATTTGTAAGGACCTAATCCGTCTTTTCTCTGTTGGTCGGTAAAAACTTTTAATATGGATTGAATTGATTTTTTCCAATCAGCATCAAAAGGTTTGGTATCTCCGGTTGCTTTCCAGTAATGATAGGCAAGCCGGATTGGATAACATAGAGAATCAATTTCCCATTTTCTTTCATGGATACCGGGTTTCATGTCTGTAAGGTCATCTTTCCAGTGTCCTACCTGTGTTTCATCATCATAAAACGCGTTGGCATAAGGGTCCTTCAGAATGTAAAAGGTTTGGCGGTTAATAACTCCGGCTATCAAATCCTGAAGTTTCGGATCAGATTTCATGAAGTTTAAATAAGGCCAAACCTGAGCTACACTGTCACGAAGCCACATGGCATCGATATCTCCTGTAATTACATAAGTATCTGGTCTTCCATTTTTTACCTTGTAGGTAACCGTGGTATCCAGAGTATTAGGAAAGCAGTTTTCAAATAGCCATCCTAGCTCTTTATTTTTAGTTTTTGACTTAAATTCTTTTATGGCGTTTTCAATTGCTTTGCTTTGGAATTTTCTTTTAGCAACGGGCGTGCGTACTTCAGGAAAGTCCTTTGAGGAGGCAAATGAAAAATTGTTTAATAATAATCCTGCTGATAATAAGGTAGTACTTTGTATAAAGTTTCTTCTTTGCATGTTTTACTTTAAGGATTAATAAATACTCGTTTTTAATACGACAGAATTAAGGAATAAAATACTTACAAGCTTATATTTTTTTTAAAATAATTTGATTTCCTCAAAATTTAAGAGGAAACATCCATGATAAATGACGATTTTAGAGTGGCACTTAAATCCTTCTAAAATCACAATAACTTATTCAAAATTTGCGGCTGCTTCTATTAACATCAATCCGCTCAATTGTGCTGAAAGGTCTGTTCCTCCTCCCGGCGCTTTTGTCCAGTCCGGGCCTACTAACATTATCGGACGACGAATGCCTTTTTCATACAATGTCTTTGCATTAAATTCAATAACACTCATGTATTTTTCCTTTTTTGATTGAGGAACGCCGGGGTCTTTGGCAAGCAGCGCAAGGTAACGAACTAAGATTCCCTTAAATAAACCTCCGTCACCATTGCCTTCTTCCTTCATAATTCCACCCGGCAAAAGCTGCACATCGTTAATGATATAATCCGCATTTCTCATGGCATCGTTAAGGTAAGATTGTTCATTTGTGGTTTTATACAGTTCAAGCGCGGCACCAATAAACACCCCCTGATTATAAGTAAAATACCACGTGTCTATCTGCCCATCCTTCTGGCGATTAATTCCATCCCATGCTACTCCAGTTGCAGGATCTATTAAAGTACCTTTAAGCCAACTGTATAATTTTTTGGCCATCTCCAGGTCTGCTTCATTCTTTTTTTGTCGGAAAAGCCTGCAAGCAAGGATAATTGCTGGCGCATTAGCAGGCGTATTTTTATAATCCATTTGTGACTTCCTCCAGGCAATTCCTCCGCCCTGACTGGTGTTGTATCCTGTTTGAATGTCTGTCCATAAAAGCGATGACAAATCCATAAATTCCTGATCTTGAGTAGCTTCATAGGCTCGCAAGCTGGACAAGGCAAGCCATTCCATGTCGTCATAATAGTCATTAATATAGCTCCCGCCGTTTGTTTCTTTTATCCCGGCTACAAGTGCTTTAATTCTTTCCTTATACTTTTCATCGCTGGTTCTGATATATCCATCCACAAGCACATCTACCACATGCGCGTTCCACCAATAGTTAAAGTTTGTATTTCCTGTATTGTTGTGAATATAATACCTGCCATTTGAAGAAAGAAAGCTTAAATAAGTGGCATTCTGCAAAGAATCTGCAAGCGCTTTATAATTGTATTCTTCCGTATCGGGTTTTGTGCCGGGTTTGGCAATATTATCATCTTCTTTCTCTTTAAGGCAGGAAGTGAGGAAGATGATTAAAAAGGTAACAACAATGGTCATTACCAGTATTTCAATTATTATTTTCTTATAAGATGCGGTTTTAGCTTTCATTTTCTTGCTCTTCATTGTGAGAATTCGATCTTTATAACCACAGAGAGAGCGGAGTTATTCACGGAGAACGTGGAGATTAAACCTCTGCTATCTCAGTGATAAACTTCTGTGTTCTCTTTGGTAAATTTTTTATTTTTTATCCAGGCTATGTGCGGCTTCTATAAGCATGATACCGCTAAGCTGTGTAGAATAGTCCGTTTTCTGTTCAGGTTGTTTTGACCATTTATTGCTTACCAACATTTCAGGCCTTTTGATTCCTTTTTCGGCTAAAGTTTTAGCATTATGATTAATAAATTTTCTATAGTTATCCCTGTTTTCTTTAGGCACGTCTTTTTCCTGCGAGAACAAGGTGAGGTATCTAATCAAAATTCCTTTAAACAATCCTCCATCGCCCCCTCCTTCGCTTTTTAAAATACCTTCCGGCACAAACTCGGGATCGTTGATTACATAATCGGCTGTTTTTATGGCATCATTCAGGTAAGTTTTATCACCGGTCAATTTGTATAACTCATGTGCCGCACCAATATAAACCCCTTGATTATAGGTTAATTTCCAATGATCAATTTTGCCATTCTTTTCTCTGTTAATGCCGTCCATAACAAATCCTGTTTCCGGATTTACTAATGTCTTTTTTAACCATGAATAAAGTTCCTTTGCAAGTTTAAGATCTGCTTCGTTTTTGTTCAGCTTATATAGCCGGGCTGCAAGAATAATTGCCGGAGCATTAGCAGGAGTATTCTTATAATAAGTTTGGGATTTCCTCCAGGCAAGCCCTCCGCCCATTGTATCATTTTGAGCAGTTTTAATGTCCTTCCACAAGTAGTTGGTAACCTCCAAAAATTCAGGATCTTTTGTAGCATGATATGCTCGGAGGCTTGATAAGGCAAGCCATTCCATGTCATCATAAAAATCGTTGGAATAAGTGCCGCCATTGCTTTCCTTAATGCCTTTGACAAGATCCTTCATTTTGGTCTTATAGGTCTCGTCTTTAGTTCTGTTGTAGCCATCTACCAGCACATCCAGCGCATGGGCATTCCACCAGTAATGAAATTTGGTTTCCCCGGCGTTGTCTTGTATATAATACTTTTTATCGGATGAAAGATATGTATTATAAGATGCTTCTTGAAGGGAGTCGGCAAGTGCAGCCCAATTCCTCTCTGAGGAAACCTCTTTTTTAGTCTTACTTTTTGATTTCTTTTGAGAAAATACTCCTGTGGATTGAATATATAGTAGAGTGAAAATAAATAGAGGCAGGTATCTCATGAGTCTTTGAATATGGTTAAAATAAAAGCTTCAGTTCCACATATTCCATGAATAGAAGAACTGAAGCTTATGAATTATTATTTAACTATTACTTCGTGTGTGTAGTCGCCGGAAGGATTAAAGTTGACTTTTACGTCGCAGTTTTTATTATCTGCTGCACCATCAAATTTGAAGCAGAAATCCCATTGAGATTCTGGTATCGAATACATGAACCAGTAAGCCAGCGGAGAATTTGCATCAGGCCTTTGATTGTCAGCATTTATACTTCCAAACCATTCAAATTTTTCTGTACCTGCCTCATTTAAAGTAAACCTGAATTTGTACCGCTCATCTCGTCCCCAGCCTTCCTGCTTGAACACAACAGGTACATTTGATACTTGCCACACGCTATTTCCCTGATAGGGCAATTCAAACCAAAATCCATTATCCGGGGCGAACCATAGTTCTACTTTGGTTACTTCCGCTATTGTAGCGGCAGCGTTACTGAAATCAACTATTATTTTATATGGTTTGACATCACCGGTTACTGTAGTACTTCCCGCCTCTTTGATTTGTGTTCCCTCGATGTAATAGGTTTTAGGTGTTCCGCTATTTCTGTCGACCAGTTGATAAGTTCCAGCTTTTAAAGATGTATAAACTTCAAAAACACCGGATGAAGTTTGTTTGAATTTTATAGCATTGGCAAGATCAGCGCCACCTTCTGTAGCATCCCCTGTTAAATATAAATCTGCTGGTAGTTCAGCAAATCCGGCGGGTCTTTCCACTTCCAGCAATCTCACTGTTTCAGACTTTACCACATTGATGCCTTTTGAAGCAATTACTGTCCATTTTAGTTTTCCGGTTTCAAGGGATTTTATTCCTCCGAAATTGGCAATTTTATTCAGATCCTTGTGACTTAAAGTCAGCTTGGTTTCCAGACCTTTGTTGTCGGATACTACTTTGTAAACAGGAGCAGAAAAGTCGCCTGCTTCCACATCAAAGGCTACTTCATACAAAACCACCGTTCCGTCCTCGGCGCGGGCACGATCCCACTCAAATACCACGCTTGCTTCGGTTGTTGGCTGAAGTTTGACAAATAAATTATCATCCGGGGCATAGAGTGTAGCGACCGGAGTAATGTTGACATTAATTGAATCTTCATCCTCTTTACAGCCAGTAATAGCCGCTAAGGATACCAGTAGAATTAAACAGAAATATATATATCTTTTCATTGTATTTTTTTTTAGAAGTTGAACCATGTTAGTAATTACCAATTTGGATTTTGACTTAAATTTTGATTAAGATCCCTTTCCCTTTGAGGAATTGGCCACAGATAATGTTTGGCAGGGTCAAAAGTTCTGAAATCGACTCTTTTAAAACCATTATCCACACTTGGATCGCCTACTTTTATTCCATGAGCCCAGCCATTTAAAACCACTTCTGCAGTTTTCCACCTTCTGATGTCAAAAATTCTTAATCCTTCAAGTGCAAATTCAACCCTTCGTTCATTCCTGACAATATTTCTAAGCGCTGTATCATCCCAAGATGTATTAAAATTCAAAGCATTAGGATCTGTAAACCCTGCTCTTTCCCTGATGGTCCTTACGGTTTTGTTCCAAACATCGGCAGTCATTTGGCCAAGTTCCAGTTTTGCCTCGGCATTCATTAATAAAACTTCAGCATAACGGATAAGGATAAGGTTAAGTCCCGCTCTGTTGTCGGCATCCGCAGTTGGATCATAATATTTGGCAAAATAATAACCTGTGGGACTTGCATCATCTTTGTCTATACTATTATCACCTGTTCCTGGAAAGGTTCTTATTTCAACAATACTACCATCCGGTCTTTTCCATTGATATCCATCATAAACTATAGTAGCCTGAAAACGAGGATCGCGACCTGCATAAGGATTAGCAGCATCAAAACCAGAACCTGCTTCATTGATCATCATTCCGTTGATCATTGGATAAGCATCCACCAATTCCTGTGTTGGAGCAATGGAAGTAACCAATTTCCCCTCTGTTTTTGGAATAAAAAACCTTTGTTCCTGATACGTTCTTTGCACAGGCACATATTGTAAATCCAGGATAACTTCCTGATTGTATTCATTTTGCGGAAGGAAAAGACCTGAATAACTGTTAAATAGACCATAAGCGCCAGCTTCTCCATTAATTATCTGATCTGTAATGGTGGCTACATCCTGCCAGTTACCCAAATAGGAAGCTAAGCGGGCTTTAAGCGCGAGTGCAGCGCCTTTTGCTATTCTTCCTCTGTCTCCTTCAGCATAGTCGGTATAAATTGGAAGATTTGCAGCAGCAAAGTCAAGATCCGCATTAATAAAATTGACAATATCTGCCTGGCTGCTACGAGAAACTGATTGAGATTCTTCAACAGAAAGAACATTATCCACCAAAGGAACATCCCCGTACCATACCGTCAGGTTAAAGTAGTGAAACGCCCTGATGAATTGAGCTTCAGCTTTGACCCTTGCCTTCAACGCCTCATCCATTCCCGGTACTTTGTCAATGTTGGTAAGAAGAATGTTGCATTTTCTTATTCCGGTATAATGATACCCCCATTCATTTCTTATCCTGGCTTGAGAAGCATCGTAGCTTCCTTCGGCAATATTTCTTGAATTGGAACCGTCTACCTCGCTTTTATTAAAAGCATTATCAGAAAGTGTTTCATTAAAGAAATAATATTCTGCGTTATACATGTTTTCATAGCAATTGTTTAACACGTTTAAGGCATCTTCCGGTTTGTCCCAGAAAGTCTCTTCCGTTTCCCTGTCAGTAGGGATCAGGTCCAGATCATTACAGGAAGTCAAGGCCAGAAAAGAAGTTGATATAAGTAAAATATAAAACTTTTTCATGTGGTTTCTTAAGTTATAGGGAGTTAAAAATTGATATCCAATCCTAAGGCATAAACTTTTGAGTTAGGATAAA
Source organism: Cytophagales bacterium (assembly GCA_035628645.1). Classification (GTDB taxonomy): domain Bacteria; phylum Bacteroidota; class Bacteroidia; order Cytophagales; family Cyclobacteriaceae; genus DASPJL01. Next base: position 22,172 of record DASPJL010000021.1, read on the forward strand.
CCCTCCCGCTGTTTACTTTTCCATCACTGGTATCAAGGTTGCTGTTGAATTCCGATATTTCAGGATCAAAACCATTGTTCATTTTGGTAAGCGTAATGAGGTTATGGCCGGTAATATAAAAGCGCACTTTCTTCACTCCGATGGCATTTGTTATTGATCCCGGAATAGTATAACCAAGTTGAACATTCTTTAACCTCACATAAGCAGCATTCAATAACCAATAATCGGAACCTACATTGTTATTAGTAGAGGCCGTCCCAATTGTCAATCTTGGATAAGAAGCATCAGGATTTGTAGGCGTCCATCTGTCAAGGTGTTGTTCATAAACGTTTTCCCAGTTGTTATGAAAAGCTTCAACAGATTCTCCTCTCAAATAAAGGTTTCTTTTCCCTACTCCCTGAATAAAGATATTAAGGTCAAAACCCATATATTCAGCAGTATAATTAAAACCAAAAGTATAGCGTGGGAAAGGGTTTCCTAGAACAAATCTGTCCTGTTCATTAATAATGCCATCGCCATTTTTGTCTACATACCTAATGTCGCCTGGCAATACAGCGCCATTTGCAACAAATCCGGGTTTAGGTCCTGCCTCTATCTCTTCGGTATTTTGATATAGTCCATTGGATTTGTATCCATAGTAGGAATGGTGAGGATAGCCTTCTCTCATTATTATCGCTCGATCCCCACCTTCTATGACTTCCTTGTCTTTTGTATCTATTACAGTATTAAGATTATCAGCAACGTTTGCTGAAATGGAGTGGTTTATTTTTGCACCCTGCATTTTATAGGATAAAGCAAATTCCCAGCCTTCATTGTCTACAACAGCGGCGTTCACAGTTGGTGGATCTGCTCCATATGTCCCCGGAACAGCAAGGTCCAATAGTATATCTTCCGTTCTTTTTTTAAAGTAGTCAAATGATAGAGAAAGTTTCCTGTTAAACAGATCTACGTCGGTACCGATATCGATCATGGTAGAGGTTTCCCATACAATCTCGGGATTGGAAGGACTGAAGGACGCTCCGGGTACCCCCTGATTGTTGAAACCATATCTGTTAGGTTCATTCGCAATGGTGCTTGTATACCGAAAAGCATCTATACTTTGGTTTCCTAACTGCCCCCAAGAGCCTCTTAGTTTTACATTCCCTACATTTTCTTTTATAAAAGCAAGAAAAGGTTCTTCTGTTATTCTCCATCCTGCTGATACGGAAGGATAGAAACCCCATCTTTTACCGGGTGCAAATCGGGAAGAACCATCATATCTAAAATTTCCCTCAAGCAAATATCTTTCGCTAAAATTATAATTTACTCTTCCAAATAATGAGTTTAGAGACCAAGGAGTTCCTCTGCGATTATATGTGTCATTTGTTACGATTTCTGTTTGCAAAGTAGGAAGATATCCAACCTCATTATCCACGTTGATTTTTCTTACCCTGATCATTGACTCGGAATATCCTTCACTTGAATAACCACCCAACACGCCGAAATTGTGCCTGTTAAGCGAAAAACTATAATCTGCAACTAATTGTGCATTGGTTTGGAGGGTCTTATTATTTTCATCATTCATTGAATTCTGTCCATCCCCTCCTACATATGGCAGGTAATTTATGGTTTTTCTAAATTCATTCTGCTGATAATCCCAAAGATTAGCACCAAAAACACCCTTTATTTTTAAATTTTTTATAGGTGTGAATTCTGCAAATACATTTCCGTAAATATTGTCGTTGTCACGTTCCCGTTGTCCACCTTTCTGCAATCTTGCCAAAGAATTGGACGAAGATGTGGGCGGAATATAATACCTTCCCAATGAATCTTTAATAGGATATAATCTTGGAATTCTACTGGCGTCCGCTACTATAAATTCCGTACTATAGGCATGTTCCTTAGTTTGTGCTTTTGTATAAGCTACCATCAATCCTGTTTTTAACTTTTTGCTGATGTTGGTAGTAATATTAGCTCTCGCATTGGTTCTTTTATAGCCAAAATCAGGCCCTACAAAACTACTTGCCTGGTCCATCCTTCCCACAGAAATAAGGTATGTTGTGTTTTCCGTTCCTCCGCTTACGCTCAGGTTATGACTTTGCTGGGGAGCATATTCCCTGAAAATCTCATCCATATACCAGTCATTTTCTGGAGAATTATATATTCTGTTGATATCAGAAGGTGAAAATTGAGGAGATTGACCTGAATTTATCAAAGCTTCGTTTTTCAGCATCGCAAAATTATAAGCACTTACGGGGCGTTGAAAAAACGATGGAGTTTGCCAACCTAAAATACCATTATAAGTAACAGTAGGTTTTGTACTATAATTTCCCTGTTTGGTAGTTACCAAAATTACGCCGTTTGCAGATCTGGAACCATAAATTGCCGCTGAAGCTGCATCTTTCAATACAGAGATGCTTGCAATATCATTTGGGTTAATAGTACTAAACGCCCCTGAATTTGAAGGGATTCCATCAATTACAATGAGAGGTGAGTTATCGCCTAAAGTACCTATCCCTCTTATGTTTATATTCAACTCTGTACCCGGCTCACTGCTTTGCTGCTGAATGATTAAATTTGGAGAAGTTCCTTGAAGCGCTTGGGTAATGTTGTTTACCGGCTTGCTTTCCAGTGCTTCCGCGTCTACCATATCCACCGCTCCGGTAAGGTTTATTTTCTTTTGGGTGGCGTACCCTACCACTACTACTTCATTGAGGGATTCCAGATTTGGCATCATATCAATATTTACAATCGTACGCCCATTAATCGGAACCTCTTCGGTGTTAAAGCCTATGTAAGAAAATACGAGAACACTATTTTCCATATCCGGCACCGCCAGGCTGTAATTGCCCTCAATATCAGTGGCTGTTCCTATGGTAGTGCCTCTGACAAGGACTGTTACACCTGGAAGCGATTCGTTTTTCTCATCGGATACTTTACCGGTTACGGTGCCTTCCTGATTTTTCTTTTGAATTTTTGGTTTTCTGCTTTTTAAGATAATCTTTGATTTTACAATCTGATATTCAATATTCAACGGCGAAAAGAGCTGTCTCAACGTGCTTTCCAGCTTCTCATTTTTTACGTGAAAATTTATAACCCTCGAAGAATTGATTTCATCGTTGGAATAAATAAATGAATAGCCACTCAGTCTTTCAATTCTTTCCAATACTGTGCTTAATAATTCATCTTTTACATCCAAAGAAATGGTTTTAGCTGGCGAAAGACCTTGAGACGAATAAGCTAATTTCTGAAGGGTCGATGCTTGCGACTGGCTGAAAAAAAGCAGACACAACATCATAAAACAGATTGGTTTAAAAGGGATATGCGGGCTCGCTTTATCCCTGAATAAGGGTATCAGTTTTCTCATACATTTAGAGGATTAATAAGAATATTTAGTTTAGTTAATAAATTGTTAAAGTACTGTCAGTGGTGGTGTATTTAAATGTTTTTGATAAAGACAAGAAGTAGAGAATCTCGTCCAGGGAGGAGTCGTCGAAAGTACCTGTATACTTTTGTTTTCTCAGCTCATCATTTTTAAAAATGACTTTTTTCCCAAAGTTTCTTTCCAGGTGTTTGGAAATGGCCTCAAGGCTTTCCGCCTTGAAAATCAGTTTTCCATTTATCCATTCCTTATCTTCATTTGTATCGGTTATTTCTGTTTTTATTTCTCCTGACTCTTTAGAATAAGTGACTTTTTTGTTCCTTGTGAGAAAAACAGTATCCGATTTGTCAGTTAAATTTTCATTTTGAGTGATAAACGCTACTTTCCCCGTAATTACAGAAGTTTGAATTTGCTCTTCGTCTGAATAGGCTTTCACGTTAAAAGACGTTCCGAGTACTTTAATCTGAGCCTTATTGAGATGGATAAAGAAAGGTTTCTCTGCATTGTGGGCAACTTTAAAATAAGCTTCGCCGGTAAGATGAACATTCCGGGTTTGTCCTTTAAATACCTCAGGATAACTGATCTTAGAATCGGAATTTAACCATACACGGGTACCGTCCGAAAGCGTAACCATTGATCTGGTGCCATTTCCATTGTATTTTTCAACCATTGCGACAGCAGGTTCCTTCCGGTTGACCATCGTTTGATAGGTAAACAATCCTAGTCCAATCGCTACAAGAATCACTGCTGCTACAGCAAACTTCTTAAATCTGTAAAGGGAGAAAACTTTATCCTCTTTGCCTTCCTCTTTCAATTCTTCTGCATTTATTTTGCAAAGCACTTTTTCTAGTGCTTCAGTAGTATCCTGAGAGTCGTTATAAAAAACTTCCTGGTTCCAGAATTTCTTATAAAGCTTATGCTTCTCATTTTCGAAAGAAGAAACCCAAAGCAAATTTTCCAACTCTTGCTTCTCCTCAGGTGAAATTTCACCGGTCAGATTTCTCATCACTAACCACAAGTATCTTTCGTTATTCATTTTATATTTGATCTGTTTTTACCTTAAATCTAAGTTCGTTTTTATTGAAAGCGGATTTTCAGGTAAGCTTTTATAGAGGGACAGAAAAGCGTAAAGGATTACTTACAAGGGGAAAGATTTTTTTTAAAATGTGATTATCGGCTGGATATAAAGCGCACTATTTTAAACCCCAAAGGCCTTCCTGCATCTCCTTTCTTAAAAAATTCCCCTTATCGTTTCCTTTTAACTTCAATAGTTCTAATTTTCACCCCTCAATTTCATAAACTCTAAAAATAAAAACGGTACACACCCTAAACATAAATTATTCATCAATGAAAAAAATCCTTATTACAACACTTATTGTCTTTATTGCTTTTGCTGGTCATGCAAAAGTACGTTTGCCAAAAATTTTTGGCGACAGTATGATTCTTCAGAGAAATCAACCAATACCCGTCTGGGGCTGGGCGGATAAAAATGAAAAAATCACTGTTCAATTCAATAAACAATCAAAAACAACAAAAGCCGGAAAAGATGGCAAATGGAAGATAAACCTGGAACCTGAAAAAGCCGGAGGACCTTTCAACCTAACTGTTAAAGGGAAAAACACGATTACTATCAAAAATGTCTTAGTTGGAGAAGTATGGGTCTGTTCAGGACAATCGAATATGGAATGGCCGGTAAGCGCTTCCAACAATGCAGCTAAAGAAATCCGGCAGGCAAATTATCCTCAGATCCGCCATTTCCTTGTACAAAAGGATGTTGCAGTAACCCCAAAAGAGGACATAAAGGGAAACAGCGCCTGGGAGGCAGCAACGCCTGCAAATGTTGGAGATTTTACGGCGGTAGGCTATTTTTTTGCAAGAAATTTATACAAAGAACTTAACATTCCTATCGGATTGATCCATACCTCCTGGGGAGGCACAGACGTCGAGACCTGGATAAGCCGTGAAGCTTTTGAAAACGCTGATGAGTTTAAAGAAATGATTTCAGCAATGCCGCAGGTAAGTCTTGACTCACTGGCTAAAGAAAAAGCTAAAGCGCTTTTAACGAAGATTGAATCTTTGCAAAATGCGTTGCCCACTGCTTCTGAAGCTCAATCCTGGAAAGAAGCTGCTTTTGATGACAGCCAATGGCCAAAAATGAGGGCGCCGGGATTATGGGAAACCCAAAGATTATCAAACCTTGACGGTGTAGTATGGTTGAGAAAAACCATTAACATAACCTCAACTGATGCCGGAAAATCAGCTGTTTTAAACCTTGCTATGATTGACGATGCAGATGAAACTTATTTAAATGGCGTAAAGATTGGCAGCACAAATCAATACAATGCAAAACGCAGTTACAACATACCTGCAGGAATTCTGAAAGAAGGGAAAAATGTAATTGCCATAAGGGTAACAGATACAGGTGGTGGTGGCGGAATCCATGGAGATGCTCTTGACATGAATCTGACCATTGATTCCAAATCAGAGTCATTGGCAGGAGAATGGTCCTTTAAGGTGGAATCAATTGCTTCTGGCGCCACGTCAATCAGTCCTAACCTTTACCCCACGTTACTTTATAATGCCATGATCCATCCATTGATTCCTTACGGTATCAAAGGTGCCATTTGGTATCAGGGCGAAAACAATGCAGGCCGGGCCTATCAATACAGAAAAGCATTTCCTTTAATGATCAATGACTGGAGAAAGCATTGGGGACAGGGCGACTTTCCTTTTTACTTTGTTCAGCTTACCAGTTTCAACCAGGCCGGTGGCAACAGCAACAAGGGAAGTTCCTGGGCGGAATTACGAGAAGCACAAGCTATGACTTTAGACTTACCGAATACAGGCATGGCGGTAATCACTGACATTGGTGACCCTTCTGATATTCATCCAAGAAACAAACAGGATGTGGGTAAAAGACTTGCTGCCATTGCCCTTAAAAACGCTTATGATAAAAATATTATAGCTGGCGGGCCCACTTTTGATTCGTTTAGAATAGAAGGAAACAAAGCCATTTTATCTTTTAAAAATACCGGCTCAGGTTTGATGACTAATGATAAGTATGGTTATGTAAAAGGGTTTGAAATTGCGGGAGAAGATAAAAAATTCCATTATGCAAAAGCCTCCATTGTAGGTAACCAGATGGTTTTACAATCGGAGAATGTTGAAAAACCTATAGCCATTCGATATGCTTGGGCCGACGATGCAAGCGATGCGAACTTATTCAACAAGGAAGGCTTTCCTGCTGCACCATTCAGAACAGACGAATGGAAAGGAATTACTGAGGAAGCGAAGTATGGTATTAGTAAATAAAGTCTGATTGGGATGGACGGGATTTAGGGATCGGGGGATTGAGTTAAAAGGATAATTTAATTTATCACATTTAATAAACCCTGACTTATTTTAATTTTTAATCTCAAGGAAGTAATCCCTTTTGTCTCTAAATCCTTTTAATCCCAATTCTGACTATTACTTTCATTAATGATGACTTTCATGTCCACCTGAGGATGAGGCTTCATTCCTTAAATTAACCGCATAAAAATTTCCGTCCGCACTTCCGAAATAAACGACCGCATCCCTTACAATTGGAGAAGACACGATAGAACCCAAAGAATAGAATTGATCCATTACCCAGACAGTTGTTGAATATAAAGAATTGTCCTTTCCAAGCATAAGCTGCATAAAGTCCATATTACCTTCTTTGTTCAAGACCTTTTTAGCGTTTTTCTTTCTTGATTCTGTTGAATAAACGTCTGTTGTTTTACCGGAAGAAAGGTCTATGGAGAAGACTTGTCCGGTAAAATCTCCGATAAAGGCCGTATTGCCTACCAAAGCAGGAGAGGAATAAATGTACCCATTTGTCTTTACCCGAAACTTCTCTTCCCCTGTATTTCCATCCAAAGCAAGGAATAAAAAGGAATCTGATGTTCCCAGATACACGACTCCGTCTTTCGCACCAGCAGTAGTAAGAATCCAGGAATTGTCAGCGAAATATTTCCAGGCTAAGCTTCCTGTCTCTGCGTCAAGGGCATAGAAATAAGCATCTCTCGCGCCAAAATATACTTTGCCGTTATCAATGGTAGGAGAAGCTTGAATACCACTCATTCCCGGCTGTTCGCCTGTTTTAAATTTCCACACTTCTTTTCCCGTGTTTGCATCTACGGCATATAAATAAGCATCCCAACTGCCAACATAAACTTTTCCATTATAAAGTGCTGGAGTAGAATGAACCAGATTTCCGGTTTTAAACTTCCATTTAAGCTTTCCATCTTTTGCATCCAGGGCATACAGATTTCCATCGCTACTTCCAAAATAAAGGGTCAAGTCTTTTTCATTAAGGTCAAGGATGGGCGAGGATAAAAAATATTGCCAGGGATCTTCCATATACATGCTAGCGGGCTGCATGCCGAAATAGCCTTTTTCTCCCAGCCACTTTTCACCTCCTGTTTTGAATTTCCACTTTTCTTCACCTGACTTCGCATCTAATGCATAATAATGTCCGTCAAAACTCCCAAAATAAACAACACCTTTAAATACTGCCGGTGAAGAATGAATTGGGCCTTTGGTTCGGAATTTCCAAAGCAGATTTCCACTGTTCACATCCACTGCATAAAGGTTTTTGTCTTCGCTCCCTATATAGGCAATTCCATTAAGTACCGTTGGTGAAGAGAAGATTTTGCCACCGGTTTTAAACTTCCATTTTACCCCACCGAAATTCTTGTACTCGCTGGTTGGGTTGATTCCGCAATGTTTTTCGCATCCCTGGAACATTCCCCAGGGAACCTGAGCATAGAGCATTGAATTAAAAAGAAAAAGAGAAACGATGAGGTATTTCTTCATGATAAAATTGATTGTTAGTAAAGGATTATTTTCTTTCGAAATAACATTTACTCCTTATCAAATAAAATACAAAAAGGACAAGCTGCAATAAAACAGAAATCAGGAGGCATTTAAAAGGGATAACCAGCTTTAATTATAGAGGATTTGATCAAGGCATTCTTTATAATTCCGGCTTAGCTTCAGCTTATTTCCATCTTTTAATCCGATCAGGTAATCGCCGTGAAAATGAGGTTCTATGCTTTCTATAAAATCAATATTCACCATATAGGATTTGTGGATTCTTACAAAAACTTTAGGATCAAGAAGTAGGCTCAACTCTTTGAAGGTATAGTTGCCGATCTTGAAATTATTTTCGACATGGATTTTTACAAAATTCCCTTCACTTTCAATAAACTTGATCGAATTCACTGTGACAAAGCTGATTTTACCATTGGTTTTGATGATCAGTTTTTTAGAAAAATTTTTAACATGGGACAAAGTGGAGGCATTTAAGGTAGAAATGAGTGTTTCTATATGTTTTGCCTGGTCATAGATCTTATTGGCAGAAATCATTTTCTTCGCCTTCTCCAGACTTTGGTAAAATCTTTCATCATCATAAGGTTTCATTAAATAGTCCACCGCCGATTTTTCAAATGCTTTTATGGCAAATTCCTCATAAGCGGTAACAAAAATAAAAACAGGATTGTGAATACCATTTATTTCTTCCAATACTTGAAATCCGCTCATTTCAGGCATTTGAATATCCAGAAAAACCAGATCCGGTTTGGTACGTAAAATCGCTTCTACCGTTTCTTTTCCATCTGCACAAACCTTCAACACTTCTATTCCCGGAACTTTAGACAATAATATTTCTATGGATTTCCTTGCTGCTGGTTCGTCATCAGCAATTACAACCTTCAAGTTTTCACCGGGTAAATTCATGTAAACAGTTTTGGGGTTTGAAGTTCGGGATTTGATGAAGTTGGAATTTTTAATGCGACCTCCACTCCATTTCTTTCAGGATAATTCTTTATTGAAAATAAAAAATTCACGCCATAAATCTTTTTAAGCCTTGAATTTACATTGGACAAACCTATTCCCCAATTTTCCTCAATTTTCCAATTTTCCGGAAGCAATTTTCCTTCGTTAAAAATTGAAACATTTAAAGCGTCATTTTTAACACAAGCAGTAATTAGAATTAAGCTTGCTTGACCCTGTTTTGCTATTCCATGTTTTATGGCATTTTCAATTATAGGTTGCAAAATGAAATAAGGGACTTCAAATCCGTTACATTCCTTTTCAATCTGCTTTTCTATTTTCAGCCTATCCCCAAACCGAAGGGATTCTATGGATAAATAAAGATCCAGATAATGAAGCTCCTTTTCAAATGTTACAAATTGGGTAGAATCCGCTTGAAGTGTCGTTCTCAAAAAATCCCCCAGCTTTGCATTCACCTGAATAGCAGTGGAATAATCCTCAGAGCGAATAAGCGAACTCACTGTATTTAATGTATTAAATAAAAAATGAGGACTAAGTTGAAGTTTCAGCGCTTCCAGTTGAGCTTGATTCAATTGATTTTGAAGTTCTTTGTTGCTCAATTCCACTTTAGTTGCATACAGCTCATTTTGCCTTCTGTTGGTATTGGCCTTATCAGCAAAAATAACAGCGATAATAAAAGCATAAGCACCAACATCCCAAGCCATTTGAGACAAAAAAGCTGTTGCGTATTGTGCCTGAGTCAACGCAAAAACGTCCCGTTCAAAAATCACATAATACATTACGATTAAGCGCAGGTTTGAAAAGAAAAGTAAAATACCTAAAGCAATAAGAATATGGATGCCGAGATTTCTTTTCCATTTTTTTATATCTAATGGATATTTGTCATAGAAAAACATCACCACAGGCGTAAGCAGCGCCATTAAATACCAACTTGGCAGCTGCCTGATAAAAAGCAAAAACCAATCGGCGGTTCCTTCCTGTGTTTTTACATTAAAATAGGTTTGGGTTGACATACTCAAGGCAGCAAGTGTCCAGATGGAAAATATCCGGAGCCATGTTTTATAGGAAAGCTTTTTTACGGGAATCTCGAACATTTAAACTTGATAAAAGCAATGGAAATCTCTTCCATCAACAGCATAACTTAAGATTTTTTAATAAGTATTCAACAAGGTAACCGCTTTAATTCACCAAAAAAATCTAAAAAAAATTACTTAGGCAATGT
>DASPJL010000022.1:0-21928 GCA_035628645.1 Cytophagales bacterium
ACCACTGAACCCGCTTTTTTGCCAAACGCCTGTTATGTGTGGTTTTTCTTTCTATCGTCATTGTTTATCGCTGTCTAAAGTCCACTAAAAAGTCTTCCAAGTCAATGTCGGTTTGGGAATAGGTCAAGTCGGTTGTTCCGTTTGATTGATACAAACAACTAAAGTTTTTACCAAACTCCTTATAAAAGCTACCTTGTCCGTCTGGGCTGCTCATGTCAATTGCTGATTTTTCTAAAATTATTTTTCCATAAGTCTTACCGTCCCTGCAACGAACAAAAAAGCCTGTCTCCAAACCTGTCAATTTGTAGGTTTTAACATACCCTTCTGTAGGCGCAATAGTCTTTTCGTAAAGCAATGAGGATTTTACTTCGCTGTCAAGTATTGGAATTAGTCCGCCATTAGCAGAAGTGGCGATTGTTGTTGGCTGTCCTTCTTTGTTTTCAATTCTAAACCAAAGGTCTGTTTGTGTAGTGTCGGAATTTGTTGTTAAAGATTTAAAATCAAAACCAAATGTTACTGCATTTTTAAAATCAAGGTCTTTTCTATTTTTAATTGCTGGAATGCGAACTCTCATAAATGGAAAGTTTTCATTCAAGTCAAGCATCACATTGTCTGTATTGAGTAACGTCACAAGGTCTGGATTTTCTTTTTTCTTAGTAAGTTTCAAATCCACTTCAATTTTATTGTCTTTAAGTTCGTTGTAACCTCTATTTGGTTGATAGCCCGTTGATTTTGAAGCAACATCAACTTGGTGTCCTTTGTCAAAGTTCGCTTGATATTTTCCTTCGTTGTCAGTCGTTAGAGTCTGCTTATTAAATGAAGCATCGTCAATGTCATGGTTATACCAACAAAGAACAACGACTTCTGCATTGGGAATTGGCTTTCCGGTTGTTTCGTCAATTACTTGTCCCGTTACAATAATGTTTTTCCTGTCTTGACAAGAAGCTAAAGTTGTCAAAGTGATCAGTAATATGTTTAGTAGTATCGTCTTCATAAAATCACACATAACGGTTTGAAAAATAACAGCGGCTGAATTAAAGAGCCAGGTTACTATCCCCCGATGAGGAAGAAGGTAAATGGCAGTGAGCTTGCTTTACCAGTAAACCAGCTGTTGTTATTTTTTTGGGATATACATCGTTTTAATTTTTCAAATTTTTCAACATTAATTCCTTATACATATCTATTGGCATCATACCTATTTCCATTCTTCGCTGATCCAAACTTCCTATTTCTTCAGTATCCGCTAATTCAACTATATTGTTTAATGGGTCAACATTTGAGAATTGGGTTCCATACCTTTGTTTTTGTCCTGCATTTATATTTATTCTATCATATAGATATGCGTAACTTTGTCCATCCAGATCACCATTTTTTACTGCTTGTTCAATATTTCGTAACTGCGCCTTTTGCCAATCTTTATCACCATCAGAATGTTGTATCATCAGAAATACCCCATGCATCGCATCTTTACCAACCATTGATCTTGTAGGAAAACCAAACTCATTAAATATAACTTTCAATCTTTGCCTGTTTTTTGCATCAACAGTTACTCCATCTTCATTTGATACTTCAGTTTTGTCCAAACTGTATTTTTGAATGATATCTTCCATTAAATTTCCCCTTGCTGCTTGATCATCCACGTACATTCTTATAAGCTCCATCTGGAGTTCAGGGTTACCCACTTTTTCTTTTGCAATTGACTTACAAACATCAACATCATTAAGTTTTTGGGTAAATAAATCTCTGATACATATTTCTTGAAGTACTTCTTGGTCCTGATGTTCTAATATTTCCAGTAGTTTTTCTTTTTTGTCAAGATGGCTTAAAATCTCAAGCCCAGTAATCAAAAACTTCAATTCAATATCTCTATCACTCTGAATTAACAGTGAATCAAATTGTGTCTCTCCTAAGGTGTAGTTCCCCTCCCAGTTTGAAGCAATCATTCGCCATCCAAGCTTCCATTTCTCCATTTCAGAAAGTTCTACAGATTTCTTAGCATTACTACATGCTGAAATCATAAGGATGATGGTGATTAGGTGGATTATTTTATTCATGATGTTTTCTTAATGATGCATATCGGTTCGCGTATATGACTTGTGGCGGTTTTCGAAGCACTTTCTTGTCGGCTTGCAACAAACTTACTTAAAAGCACAAAACTTGAATTTACCGCTTTCCCCGCCATAAGTTATATACGCTGTTATGCAACGGCTTTCTTTTTAATTATTTCATTTCCAAATACTTTCAAGATTAACGGACTAAAAATCAGTTCCGGTAAAATCGCAGGCAAATAGAGAAACAAGAACATAATGTCAATCGGTAAATGCCAAAATGCCCAAATAAAATACGAACTTATTATAGTCAATATTCTTGTCAGGATAATAACCGAAATGCTTGTCAGTAAAGACTTTTTGTTCTTGTAAAGCACGTAACCTTGAAAAATCGCTCCCAATAGAAACGTAATCGACCCTAAAAATAGGATCAGACCAAGTAGTTCAATTATTGGAGTCGGTTCTTGTTCCATTACTTGTCGATAGTCAAATTAGCTGAGTAACTTTCAAGTTCTATTGTTCTTTTTCTTGTCAGGTCGAGTTTTGTCTGGGCTGCAACAGGAATCCACATTGTTCCTTGCATATCATAGTAAAGTTGATTTGAAAATTCAATCTCTTTGTCTCGATATTCAATCCATTCTCTTTGAGCGATTTTTAATTTCTCTTTTTGTTCAGCTGTCAACAAGTCCAATAGTTCTTTGTACGCTTTGTTTAATTCAGCGTCCCATTTTTCTGTTGCCGTACTCACACAGTCAGTCATTCCCTTGGTTGTGTAGTTTTCACTTGAGTCAAGACAGTCTTGAAGTTCCTTGTCAATTTGGTTTGTGCTGTCGACCTGTCCGTATGCTATTACAGAGAAAATGGTCAGTATTGTTGTCAGCAAGATTTTCATTGGTTACATGGTCTTTTTAGCTGTTGCATAACGTCTAGGCTATAAAACGTAGGGCCATCGACGTGAATAATTGTCCTCCGTAATAAAAGTAGCTACAAGAACTGAACGAACCAAACCCGCTGCCCGCCCTATGTTTTTATAGCCATTGTTACCACACGTTATTTTTTGGTCATTATAATGCCACCATAAGCGTATTTTCCTATTGGTAAGTCACTCGTGAAAGAGTCGTAAAGAGTTCTTAGGCTAATTCGTTTGTCAATTTCATCGAGGATTGTCCGGACGTTTTTAATTTCAGTTATTGTTGAATCCTGGTAGTGATCATTATCAGGTTCCCAATACCAATAATTACGATCTAGTTCAGGAGCCCTAATATTAAATGAAATTGATGTTCCATCTAATCCAATAACGCATCCATCAACGTCTTCACAGTCTGAAAGTGTTTCGATGTTATTTATAAAACCGATATTCATCAGCTCTTCAACGTGATATGGTGGAATCTTAAGTGTTTGCTGAATTAATTTTGTGCGCTCTTCTTTTCTATTAACTTTCCATATCGTGTTTACTAATTTTCCGTTAAACGTACCATCCAAATTCTCTATCAATACAATATGTTGAAAGTCAGATTTACTTATTTTGTAAATTCTTTTATGCGAGGTACTATCAAATGTTGTTATCTGTTCTAGTTCCTGGGAGATGGAGTTATCCGGTAACAAAATTAATATGATGATTATTGCTAAGTATCGCATAATGTGTGGTAACGGTTGTGGCTATGGCCAGTGTGGGTTTTGAAACCGAATCTTTGTCAACCGTTACGGATGTATATTAAGTTGCAAAATACTCATTTTAAACGATTCAGCTCACATTGGCTATAGCCGATGTTGTGGTGCGTTTTTATTCTTTTTCAAGTTTTTCCTTTAAATATGTCAATTCAGAATAAGGTGCAGAATTTTCTGTTTCCCAATCCTTTTTATTGTCAACACGAGTTGTCACAGCTTTAATACTTTGGGGTCGACTTTCTTTTAAGACTTTATTAACTAAATCTCTACTTGGAAAGTCTGTCGGATCGTAATACAGCCAAACATTTATTAATAATTCCAGGTCTTTGGGGTTTGTCAACGCAGTCAATGATTCGAGGCTAGTTTTCATTAAATCTCTGTCGTCTTGAGAATCTGTTGATTCCTGATATTGTACATAGTCCTCAAAAACACGATTGACATTTCCTATGTGGTCTGTCGAAAGTTCTTGCCATATATTGTTTATAAAGTTCTTTTCGCCTATGTCATAACTATAATCATTTTGCTCCTTAATGTATTGTCCAAAAATTCTGAATTTTCGTTTCGAGCCGTCTTTAAAATGAATGTCAATAAAGTATTGTGGAATTGCTTTAATTAAGCCTTTTTCTTTTGACGAATTCCATCTTTCAATAAACTCTATTTCTTGCGTATCAGTCAATTGCTTAGCACCGTTTGGAATAGAGTCCAATTGTCCTGCTTTTTTCCTGATTTTGATAACGTCAACTTCAGATATAGCAATGGTGTCCTTTTTAAAGCTTGAATTAGATTTTGTCTCGCCACAGGGAGTAAATGTTGTCGAAACGATAAAAGTCAATATGATTGCTAATAATTTCAATGTCGTCTTTTTAAATGCACCACAACGTTAAGTGTAGTAGCCGTGCGATAGTATGTACTTCACTTTCTGCAAGCACTAAAGATTGTTAAAAGCAGAAATCTTTCCATCACCACTGCAACCGGCATGGATACTACACAATGTTGTGGTGTCGTTATTCTTTCACGCTGACATCGGATTCACCTGAATTTGTCCGCCAATCGCTTTTAAAACTTTCATTATCGTTGCAAATTGTGGTTTTGCTCCGTCAGATAGAGCTTTGTATAAACTCGGTCTGCTCATTCCTGTTTCTTCCGCAATTTTAGTCATTCCGATGGCTTTTGCAATGTGTCCAATTGCATTAATAATATCAGCATTATCTCCTTCTTCAAGTACGGTATTGAGATATTGTGCAATCATTTCTTTACTGTCCAAATAGTCCGCAATATCAAATTTTGAAGTTCCCATTTTTTAACTATTTAATTTTTTCCAAATTTCTTTAGCTTTCTTAATGTCCTTTTGTCAAACTCTGATGTTTTCTCAATAAAAAACATATTAAATGTATCTAATTGGATACCAAGTTAAATAAATTCTACAGATATTTTCAGTTAGGTGTAGATTTTTCGTGAGGTCGGTCATAATGCACCACAACGCTAGCATATGGCGCGTTGGCGTTTTCCTTTCAAAATTAACAACAAACGACAATGCGCCATATGCATTGTTAGCGGCTGCCTATACGCTATCATCTTGGACTCCATTTTGGAATTTTCCCTTCAACTTCGAATTTCTTGCATTGTGTTTTGTGCGTCTCAAAATCGCCAAAGCAAATAGCATCAAGAATCTCATCTCTGGTCATATGAATATTACCCAGCTTTTGCCTTATCAGGTCAGAATGGTTATCAACGAATATTTCAAATCTTTGATATGCCCAGATATACTCTATTTCCTTATCGCTATTCTTGAATTCATCGGGCAAATCATTTTCATTAATCCCCCTACGAACTGTCAATCCCATAAATTCATTGGGGATTAATCTATTGTCAAAAATGAAAGGAGTTGAAATGGAGATAACATTAGTCTCGCCAATCAAATTGGCTTTTCCGTTAATTTTCAATCCATCTTTTTGCAAATGTCCATATCGACTTATGAATGCCGCAATGATACTTTGTGAATTCATTTCTTTAAGCGAAGATCTTCTTAAGGTTGCCGCTAACGTTTAGTGTATAAGATGTGCCGGATTTAGAACTACTTCACTATCCACCTACACAGAACCCCGCACACCTTTAAAAATAATAAAAAAGTGCGGGACTTAGAAGCA
This sequence comes from Cytophagales bacterium, assembly GCA_035628645.1. Lineage (GTDB taxonomy): Bacteria > Bacteroidota > Bacteroidia > Cytophagales > Cyclobacteriaceae > DASPJL01. Next base: position 5,864 of record DASPJL010000022.1, read on the forward strand.
CTGCTCTCAACTTCTGCACATAAGTCAGGCATATTTTGTACACATTGTTATAGGCTGCCATTTTTATTTCGTCCGTTATCACACATTGCTTATGTAGTTTTTGTTTCAATTGTCGGAATTAATTGATGTCCTCCACCACCAACCTCAGCCTTTGTCTCGTCAAACCAGTTTAATGCATTTTCACCTAAATATTCTGTATAGTTATAGTTACCCATCTGGTGTTTATGTTTTTTGAGTTTGCGTCTAACTGTCTTGATAATCATGTCAGCCCAGTTATTAAAGTCATCTGATTTTTTTACCCATTCCATATTTTCTACAAACTGGGGCTGAAAATATAGTCGTCCACTATGAATAATATTGTCACGGATAAAACTCCTGTCGAAATGTAAAACTGGTAAGGAATTGTCGTCAACTAACCAGTAGTTGAATTTCTCAATATGTATAAGTTTGATGTCATTGAAGTCTTCTGGTCTTACTAAATAAATTCTTCTACCTTCTTTTGTTATATCACGAACTATTGTATCTGCTACTGTAGAGATTTTATTATCGAAATGGTAATAAGGAAGAAGTATAACTTCTCCAAATGACCTCAAAAGATTGTCAAAATCTTCTTGATCATTAGGATGAAGGAAAAAGTTTATTTGTCTTCCCATAAACTAAAAATTGGTCGGTCGTTCATTTTGGTTGCCTATAACGGTTTGCGTATATGACTTGTGGCGGTTTTGAAAGCACTTTCTTGTCGGCTTGCACCAAACTTACTTAAAAGAACAAAGTTTGAATTTAGCACTTTCCCCGCCATAAGTTATATACGCTGTTGTACAGCGTTTTTTATTTCTTCTGATATTTCGTTCAATTTTTCGTCAGTCTCGTCAATTTCCATCGATTCATTTAAATATTTCCGAATAGCAATTTTGATTGAATCTGTGTCTCCGTTTTGAAGCAGAGCAGAATACGCAGCAAAATTTATAGAATCATATTCATCGTCAACGCTGTCCGCTACTCCAAGAGGGTCCCATTCGTTAAGAATTTTCCTTATTCTGTCAAAATGTTGCTTCCATTTTTTATGAAGGTTTTCGGAATTAGCATTCTCAATCAGTCTGTTAGGCCCATTTAGTTCTGTAATCACTCTGTCTGCAAGATTCAACAATGTCGAGAAATACGTCCGTGTTTGTCCTTCAACTTCTTTAGTTACTGTTTTTAATTCAGCCGATAGCCTTTTCAAAAGGTCAAAATCAGTTCTTGTCAACTGGTAATTATATCCAATGAATTTTTCAATCAGTCCTGCTGTGTCAGCGTCCAACATTGCCAAGTCAATTCCGTGAATTTCTTCTCCTGCAACTCCTTCCGGAAAAGGTTCGCTTCTGAATTCTTGATATTTCTCTTTAATGTCGTTCATTTAAATGCCCTATAACGAAAAAGTGTTTATGAAGTTGTGGCATTTGAAAAACCGAAACTTCAACTAACCACAAAAGCAAAATAGTGATTTATAGTTGAATGCTTAACCTCCAGGCACAATTTTATAAACACACTGTTAGCGGCTGTGCTTTTTATTGAGAGTCTTTCAAAATTTTTGCGATGTCCTTCTCGATATCAGAAATGTCAAGATTTTCAGCATTAGCCAATAATACTATAAACTGATTTTTTTGTGTCCTTCGGCTAATGTAAGTGGTAACACCAGGTAAGTTTACGCATACTTCTCGCAGTGTTTCCCTTATGTTTACGCGTACATTCCCTGTAGTGCTCGCAGAAAAAACCCATGCAGGGACTTTGAAAATAGACAAAGATTGAAACCCATAAAAACTCCCCATTAATTTTTTTATCTGGTCAGATTGCCTTAACATTGCACTTATCGTATATCTACGATTAAAAATATGGCTTATACTAAAACAACTGAATTTGATGTTTCCGAACAGGAATTGGCAAAATATGCCAAAGCACTGTCTCATCCTGCCAGAATCGCCATCGTAAACCTTTTATTTAAGAAAGGACTTTGTATTTGCGGAGATATTGTAGAAGAATTACCTTTATCTCAATCTACAGTTTCTCAACATTTGAAAGACCTCAAAAATGCAGGAATCATCTATGGCGAAATTGATGGACCCCGGGTATGTTATTGTATCGATGAAAAAGTGTGGGATAAAGTCACTTCATGCTTCAACACTTTCTTTCAAAGAAATTATCAGACAGAGGAACTTACTGAAGATAAGCCATTAATAAACTAACTAAAACTTTTAACTAATTATTGAAAACCATATTAGATTATGTCAAACGCTGAAAAAGTACAATGTCTTATCATAGGCGCCGGACCTGCCGGATACACCGCTGCTATATATGCCGCCAGAGCAAACCTGAAACCTGTAATGTACCAGGGCATTCAACCGGGTGGTCAATTAATGATTACCAATGACGTGGAAAACTATCCTGGTTATCCGAAAGGTATTATGGGACCTGAAATGATGGAGGACTTTAAAAATCAGGCGGCAAGGTTTGGTACTGACATTCGATATGGCACTGCTACGAAAGTGGATTTTTCAGGTCACCCTCACAAAGTCTGGATAGACGAGAAAACTGAAATACATGCCGAAACGGTTATTATAGCCACCGGCGCTTCTGCCAAATGGCTGGGGCTACCTTCCGAACAAAAGCTTAACGGAAGCGGAGTATCTGCTTGTGCAGTTTGCGATGGCTTCTTCTATAGAGGCAAAGATGTGGCAATAGTTGGCGCCGGTGATACCGCTTGTGAAGAAGCGACCTATTTGTCAAAGTTATGCAAGAGCGTACACATGATCGTTAGAAGCGACAAAATGAGGGCTTCTAAAATCATGCAGGACAGAGTGAAAAGAACACCAAATATCAAAATATACTGGAACTCCGAAACAGAAGAAATTTTAGGGAACCAGGTAGTTGATGGCGTTAGAATAAAAAATAAAATCACCGGTGAATCTCAGGAGATTCCGGTAGAAGGATTCTTTGTTGCCATTGGCCATAAACCCAATTCCGATATTTTTAAAGATTATCTTGAAATGGACGAAGCCGGCTATTTAGTCACTGTCCATGGAACGACAAGAACGAACGTAAAAGGCGTATTTGCTGCGGGAGATGTGCAAGATAAACTTTGGAGACAAGCAGTAACCGCTGCCGGAACCGGTTGTATGGCTGCTTTAGAAGCAGAACGCTACCTTGCAGCCATAGAGACCCATACGGAAGACATGGAAGAGGAAATGGTAGAGAAGCATAACAATTAGTCAATTTGTTAATGAGACAATGTGCTGATGATAAAAACAGAAAGCCATCTTGTGAGGATGGCTTTCTGTTTTTATGATTGTTGATGCTTTAAAATACTTAGGTTTTATCCTTAAATTGTTCAAGCCATTTCAATCCGTCCTCAACAGAAGTAAAAAATCTGGTAGGGATAATAGGTTTCTGTATTTTTAAATAGAAATTAGCAATAATGCCAATGATAGGACCCGGAATTATTCCGGCACCTGCTTTCATTAGTCGGCAGTTTTTTTCACCATTTTGAAAATCCCTGGCCGCTTTTGTCCAATATTTCACGCCTCGTCCGTCAGCAAGAATGGGGTAACTTTTCCCTTCGCTAATTTTTTCCCTATCTTCAAAAACTTTTATTGCAGAATCAATATCTATAATTGCTCTTTCGAAATATCTACCAAAGAGCACGCCATCCTCAATCCACATTTCAATGTATTCATTTTTAATATAGCGTTCTCTAACACCTTTCATCTATTAATTTATTAATTTGATAATTGACACAGTCAGTTGCTACATAAACAAAGAAGCCGCCATTTAATATTTTCAATATTGGAGCTACCTCCCCACGTCAGACTGCTCATTATCACATAACCACATTATCAAATAAGCACATTAAGTTAGCATTCCGCCATCCACCTGAAGCACCTGACCTGTTACATAAGTAGACAAATCGGAAGCAAGGTATAGGCAAGCATTTGCAATATCTTCAGGTTTTCCCATTCTTTTCATAGGAATGGCATTGTTGTAGCTTTCAATGGTTTCCTTGCCCAATTCTGCCGTCATTTCTGTTTCAACAAATCCGGGTGCAATCGCATTGGAACGAATATTCCTTGACCCTAACTCTAAGGCAACCGATTTTGTAAAACCTATAATCCCCGCTTTGGAAGCCGCATAATTGGCTTGTCCCGCGTTTCCTCTTAATCCGATAATGGAAGTCATGTTAATAATGGAGCCGGACCTTTGTTTCATGAATTGTTTAATGGAAGCTTTGGTCAGGTTAAACACGGATTTAAGATTGGTATTGATCACTGCATCCCATTGTTCCTCTGACATTCTCATTAATAAACCATCTTTTGTGATCCCGGCATTGTTAACAAGGATATCCAAACCGCCAAAATCAGCAATTACATTATTTGCCAATTCTTCGGCTGCTTTAAAATCTGCCGCATTGGACTGATATCCCTTGGCTTTGATTCCTGCACTTTGCAATTCCTTTTCCAAAGCCATCCCCTTTTCTACACTCGACAAATAAGTGAAAGCAACATTTGCTCCTTCTTCTGCAAATTTCTTTGCAATGGCATATCCTATTCCCTTAGAAGCGCCGGTAATTAAAGCTGTTTTTCCTTGAAGTAATTTCATTCGTAAATTGTTTATTGTTATTGGTACTTATTGCTTTTCCGAAAGCCTTCGGAGAATCTTTTATTCTTTTGAAATTTATTTGATAAAATTCCACTCACTACTAAAAACTTTGCAAATAAAGCAATATACCGAAGCAAAAAAAGAAATGGTATGATAATTATTAAAAGTCATGATTTTTAAAACCTGTTTATTTAAGAACATTTCTCACATAATTCACCAATTCCAAATTCCCTTCATTTGCTTTAAAGCCTTCCGGCAATTCTTTCAAATACCAGTTGACTTCATAATCCAGCGATTCTACAGGATTTAAAACTTTATAAGGTCCCTGATTTTCCAATTCTATATAACCGGCTACTGGGTTTACATAAATCTCAACTTCTTCTTCCTTTTCAGGAGAAGTTCCGGGAGGAATATCTGGAAACTTCTTAATAAATAATAAATCTTTGTAAACATGCCCCAGCCATCCTTCACGACCATTTATAAAGAGTTTATTATCCATTTCCTTCAGGTTTTTAGGATCTGACTGATACCAGATAATGCCTGAAATATCTTTTACTTTTAAGGTAGAATAACTTGCTGGTCTTTCTGATTGTTTTGGGAAAAAGCTTAGACCACCCGTTGGAACCCTCGTTATTTCCCATGCTGCAACCTTTTTCTTCTCCTTTGAAAGGTTTTGTAAGGTATATTTTACCGCAATTGAAGTGTCGGTAGGATTAGCCCTGAATGTTTTAATGATTCGCAAACCAGTCAAAGAATCATAATCTCCTGTTAAGATCAACCGATTCCCTGATACTACTGCTTTATAAGGATTGCTGTCGTGGGCAGCTCTTGGAGGCCAGTTCCAATCCGACTGCGGACTTGTCCAGAAGGTTGATCCATAGTTAGACTCATGCGCGTCGGGGCCAGATAATACTTCTTTTCCCTTAATGGAAAATGAAACAATTCTTCCGGCCATTTCCGGATCAATTTCCATCACTAATTCTCCCATATTAATTTTATATAGCCCTTCCTCTGTTTTAACCGGCAATATGGAACCTTGAGAAAAACCATTTTGCGAAAACAGACTAAACAACAATATAAGTAACAGGGAAAGCAGGGGTCGTTTTGTACCAGTCATTTTAAATTATTTTTAAAGCAATGCAGGTTCGAAATTTAGACAAAAAAGAAGCTCAGGCGTACACCCGAGCTTCAATAATATTTAATTTTTTTTATTCGTATTTTTTAAACAAAACAGTAGCATTGTGTCCGCCAAATCCGAAAGTGTTACTCAATGCATAATTCACTTTACGGGCGACTTTCTTTCCTAAAGTAAGGTTAAATCCTCCTCCTATTTCAGGATCAATATCTTTGGTATTGATGGTTGGAGGAATACAATCGTGTTTCGTTGCAAGAATGGCGGCAATACCTTCAATGGCGCCTGCCGCTCCTAATAAATGACCGGTCATGGATTTTGTAGCGCTGATATTTACTTTTGAAATATTTTCTTTCAATAAAGTACCTACGGCCTTCAATTCACTTACATCTCCCAAACCGGTGGAAGTAGCGTGTGCGTTTATATAATCTAAATCAGTTGCTTTAATTCCAGCTTCTTCCAAGGCTAACTTCATTCCCATCATAGCTCCGTATCCATCAGGATGAGTAGCGGTAATATGGTATGCATCTCCGGTCATTCCACCACCCACAACTTCAGCATATATTTTTGCTCCCCTGGCTTTTGCATGCTCATACTCTTCTAATATCAGAGCTCCAGCGCCTTCGCCCATTACAAATCCATCACGATTCATATCAAATGGCCGGGAAGCGGACATATGGTTTTCATTATTGGTAGAAAGTGCCTTCATAGCGCCAAATCCTCCGATGGATGCCGGAGTAATTGCAGCTTCCGATCCGCCTGTGATGAACATATCTGCTTTTCCCCACTTAATATAATTAAAAGCATCTACAATCGCTGAATTGGAAGAAGCACAAGCAGACACTGTACTATAATTCACCCCTCTTAAACCATATTTTATAGAGATCATTCCCGGAGCGGTATCAATAAGTACCTTGTGAATAAAGAAGGGGTTGAATCTTGGATTTCCATCACCTTTGGCAAATTCTGTAACCTGCTCTTCAAAAGTTTGAAAGCCACCATTTCCTGATGCCCAAATCACACCGATTTTATCTTTGTCAAGAACGTCAAAATTTACTCCTGAATCTTTAACCGCCTCTTCCGCCGTTACCAAAGCATACTGACTAAAATAGTCCATTTTCCTCGCTTCTTTTTTATCAAAGTGATCTTCAGGATTATAATTTTTTACTTCACATCCAAATTTTGTTTTAAAGTTGGTGGTATCAAACTTGGTTATTAAACCGGCACCGCTTTTTCCATTAACCAAACTATTCCAAAAGTCATTCACATTATTTCCGATAGGCGTAATTGCACCCAGCCCTGTAACGACAACTCTTCTTTGTTTCATGTTTATTTAAAAAGATTAAATTTTTGTTGTATTTATTTTTAGGTGATTTATAATTAGGGATTCTAAATGATCCAAAGCATATAATAAATACTTTGTTTCTCCTGTAACTTTGGAAAGCATTACTCCACCTTCAAAAGTGCCTATAAATAAGGAAGCATATTTATAGGAATTAAGTTCACTATGTATCTCAGATTGCTTTTTGCCTTGTTCAATTATATCAATCAAGTGAGATTCCCATTTTTTTATAGTAAAAGTCACTTGATCCTTTAATTCCTGGTGCGTGTCATCAGCTTCAACAGAGGTATTTAATATTGCACAACCACCGTTTTCAAATATCCGTTCATATTCATCCCGAAAGTATTTCGGATATTCCAGCAGTTTGTCTATCGCTCCTTGCTGTCTTTCCAGTCTTTCATACAAATTGCCTAGCATAAACTGAACATTATACTCAAATACAGCCATTGCCACCTCTTCTTTATCTTTAAAATTGCCGTATATGCTACCTTTTGTAAGACCTGTCGATTTTATTATATCGGAAATGGAAGTACCGGCAAGACCTTTTTTATTAAAAAGAGCAGATGATCTTTCTATTATAAATTGTCTCGTTCTTGTAGATTTTGATCCTTCTGCTGTTTTCACTGCGCAAAAATATACCAATTGGTATATTATACAAATTTTATTAAAAATTAATTCACTATTTTAAGGGCGTAAATTTCAAAAACCAACTTCTAATATTATAAATCATTTCTTTTCTGATTGTTAATCAAAATTACATGTCTGTTTTTTTCGCTTCTTTTCAAAAATTTCTTTAGTCCCCGAATAATACATTTAAGCTTGAATTAATAATTATGAAAAGACTGTTACAACTACGACAAGGTATTTTATTAATAGCTTTTATTCTGCTTTCTGCCTGTACGAAACAAGTGAGCTTCAGGACGTACAGGCCAGCCGCAATTAATGTTCCTTCACATGTAAAAACCCTTTTAATTGTAGACAGAACCGAACCAGAAAATCAAAAAGTAAATGTTATTGAAGGGGTACTAACGGGCGAAGGAATCGGAGAAGACAGAAACGGTATAGAAGAAGCGCTAAATTCCTTCCGGCAATCTCTGTTAAATTCCCCTCGGTTTGAGGTAAAACGAGCCACCGAAAGATTGACGGGGAATAGTTATACGGGCATTTTCCCTGCTCCTCTCCGATGGAATCAGGTGGAAGCCTTATGCAAAAAATATGCAGCAGATGCAGTAGTATCCATAGAGATTTTTGATACTAACTTTATCATTACTAACGGCAAGAAAAATGTCAAAAAAACCATAGAAAAGGATGGTCAAAAAAAGGAAGTAGAAGTGGTGGAATATTATGCTGAAGGGGTGGCTACTGCAAAAGTCGGCTTCAGGATTTATGATTATAAAATGAAGGCCATTGCAGATCAACAGATGTTTAGTAAATCAAATACGTGGAGCGCAAAAGGCAGTAACTTGAAAGATGCATTCGCTGCTTTAATTCAAAAAAGTGAAGCAACGAAATATGCAAGCAGGATGGCTGGAACAAGCTATGCAAATAAAATCGCGCCTATGCCGATTACCATTTCCAGAACCTTTTATGCCAAACCTAAAAAGAATGCCCACTTAGCCTCTGGCACAAGACAAGCGGAGGTAAATCAATGGGAAGAAGCTGTGGAGACCTGGAAGAAAGGGATTGATTTTTCCAATACAAAAACCTCTGGAAAAATAAGCTATAATATAGCAGTAGCTTATGAAGTGTTGGGAGAGCTGGAAACCGCCAAAGAATGGGCCAACAAGTCCTATGTAAATTATGGAAATAAAAAAGCAAGGGACTATGTTTCCATGCTTAACTATAGAATTAGAAATGAGGAATTGGTAAGGATGCAAATGGAGTAAAGACGCAATTATTGCGTCTTTTTCTTTTTCATTTGGCCCTGTTAATCCTTAAAATAAAAGAGGGTTAAAAGCTTTCCCTAATTTTCTACCAGCCAGCCCTGGAGTTAAAATGTCGAAATAAATTCAGCAAGACAGAAAAACATACTTTTGGGACATCCCTCTCCAAATTCTTACTTCCCTTCCAACACTTTCTTATAATTTAGCATTTCATCTCTAAGCCTCGCTGCTTCAATAAAGTCAAGTTCTTTGGCAGCTTTTTCCATTCTTTTCTGGGTTTTTCCAATAAGCTTTTCAAGTTCTTCTTTACCCATATAAGCCACTACAGGATCTGCTGCAACTGATTGTTCCTCTTCGATATAATATTTCTTTTCCACTTTTTTAGAATCAGCTACCTTGGTCTGATCCATAATGGCTTGCTTTGTTTTATGCACGCTTTGCGGCGTAATTCCATGAGCCAGATTGTAATCCTGCTGGATTTTCCTTCTTCTGTTTGTCTCATTAATTGCCTCTTCCATGGAATTCGTCATTTTATCGGCATACATGATCACTTTTCCATTTTCATTCCTTGCAGCTCTTCCAATGGTTTGGATCATTGAGCGCCCATCCCGTAAAAATCCTTCTTTATCTGCATCCATAATGGCTACCAGAGAAACCTCCGGAAGATCTAGCCCTTCCCTTAAAAGATTTACCCCTACCAATACATCAAAAACACCTAGCCTCAATTCTCTTAAAATCTCTACCCTATCCAGTACATTAACTTCTGAGTGGATATAGCGGCATTTGATTCTTGCTCTTTCCAAATACTTGGTGAGCTCTTCAGCCATCCTTTTGGTTAGGGTAGTAATCAATACCCGCTCTTTCAATTTTACTCTTTTATCTATTTCTTCAAGAAGATCATCAATTTGATTCAAACTTGGTCTTACATCTATTATTGGATCCAGTAAACCGGTAGGCCTGATAATCTGCTCTACCACTACTCCTTCAGATCTTCTCAATTCATATTCTGCAGGCGTCGCGCTCACAAATATGGTCTGATTCATAAGTGATTCAAATTCATTAAAGGTTAGTGGCCGGTTGTCTAGTGCTGAAGGAAGCCTGAAGCCATAATCCACTAAATTGACTTTTCTTGAACGGTCGCCACCCCACATCGCTCTTACCTGAGGAACAGTAACGTGACTCTCATCAATCACCATCAGAAAATCATCGGGAAAATAATCGATTAGACAAAAGGGACGATCACCTGGGTTTCTCCTGTCAAAATACCTGGAATAATTTTCAATTCCGGAACAGTAGCCAAGTTCACGCATCATTTCCATGTCGAACTCAGTTCGCTCTTTTATCCGCTTTGCTTCCAAAAACTTACGGTCACCTTCAAACATTTTCACCTGGCCCACCAAATCATCCTGGATTTGATAAATGGCTTGGTTTAGGGAATCTTTTCCAGTCACAAAAAGGTTTGCAGGAAAAACGGTCACTATCTTTTCATCAGCAATTTTCTTTCCTGTAAATGGATCTATTCTATGAATGGCTTCTATCTCATCCCCGAAGAAATAAAACCTGTAAGCATAATCTGCATAAGCAAGGAATACGTCTACGGTATCTCCTTTTACTCTAAAATTTCCTCTTTTAAATTCACCTTCTGTCCGGCTGTAAAGAATATTAACCAATGAATATAAAAAGGTATTCCTGCTGATTACATCGCCTTCCATTACTTTCACTACATTTTTCCCAAATTCCTCAGGGTTACCAATACCATAAATACAGGAGACCGAAGCAACAACAATAATATCCCTCCTCCCAGTCATTAATGAAGAGGAAGCGCTAAGTCGTAATTTTTCTATTTCTTCATTGATAGAAAGGTCTTTTTCAATATAGACATTGGAGGTTGGTATAAAAGCTTCCGGTTGATAGTAGTCGTAGTAAGAAATAAAATATTCCACTGCATTTTCGGGAAAAAACTGCTTAAACTCTCCATAAAGCTGGGCGGCTAAGGTCTTATTGTGACTAAGAACCAAAGTAGGTCTGTTTACCTGGGCGATTACATTTGCAATCGTGAAAGTCTTTCCTGAACCCGTAACCCCCAAGAGTGTCTGAGCAGGTTCTCCTGTAGCCAACCCATCTACTAATTTTTCTATGGCCTTAGGTTGATCACCTGTGGGGTAATAACGTGAAGTGAGTTTAAAATCCATCTTTTAAATTACGAATGACAAATGACAAATGACGAATAAGTCTTCAGAATTCTAAAAACCTTTTAGGTCATAAGTATAGATAATTGTATGAAATTGTAAACGAACATTTAGAGTTTAGCATCAATAATTTAAAAAACTAAGAATAGTAGTTAGTCCAAAAACAAAAAAGATGAAAACAGTCGTAGACCATCTTCATCTTAAGAAGCTTTTTATAACTAATTTTTAGCTACCTCAATGTTTACTTTTTTGCCTTTAATCTGGTTATTCACCATTGCTTCCAATACGTCGTTTACCTTGTCTTTAGGCACTTCAACAAATGAATGCTTATCAAAAATATCAATCTGACCGATAAGATTTCCTTTGATTCCTGCTTCACCGGCAATGGCGCCCACAATATCCCCAGGTCTTATTTTTTGATTTTTACCAAGATTGATAAAAAGTTTTACCATTTGCGTTCGTCCTCTGTCTCCTCTTTCTTCACGATCTCCACGGCTTCGTCTCTCGCCCCTTTCTCCTCGTTCACCTCTGCCGCCTCTTTCTCTATCTCGGCTTCCTCTGCTGCCTCTGTCCTCACGTTCGCTTGTATTGAATTTCAGTTCATCACTTTCTGAAACCGGGCTTCCTAAGTGTACTTTCAATAACGCTTTTGCAATATCCTTAAGCTTAACCCCCTCCACAACCATTTCGTCGATCATATCATCAAACTGCTCTGGAAGTTCACTATTTAAGACCTCGGTAATCGTTCCTTTAAATTTATCGAGTTTAAATTTGAAAACATCACTACCTGTTGGTATGTGTCCTTTGGTTATTTTAGATTTTGTATAGGTTATAATATCCCTAAGCTGGTTAAATTCACGTCCACCTATAAACGTAAAGGCCTTTCCAGCTTTTCCTGCTCTTCCTGTTCTACCAATTCTGTGTACATAATATTCAGAATCTTGAGGAAGGTCAAGGTTAAATACTGCCTCTACATTTTCCACATCGATTCCCCGGGCAGCTACATCTGTGGCCACAAGGATATTTACCAAGCCACTCCTGAATTTAGCCATCACGGAGTTACGTTGCATTTGCCTGAGGTCCCCATGAAGTCCTTCTGCTGAATAACCTTTCAACTGCAAAGCTTCCACTACTTCATCCACCTTTTTCTTTGTATTACAAAACACCAGCATAAGCTTCAGATTATACATATCTATAAGCCTGGTCATGGCTTCTACTTTGTAGTTATTCTTAACTTCAAAATAGAGCTGCTCTATAGTAGATACTGTTAATTCACTTTTACTGATTTTTACAATATGTGGATTCTTCTGATATCTTTTTGTCAGGTCCATTATCGGCCTGGACATAGTGGCCGAAAAGAAAATGGTTTGTCTTTCGTCAGGCACTTTCTCCAAAATAGCTTCTATGTCTTCCCTGAAACCCATATCCAGCATTTCATCAGCTTCATCCAAAACGACCATCTTGATCTGGTCAAGTTTTAAGGTTCCTCTGGTAAGATGGTCAATAATCCTTCCCGGAGTACCTATAATAATTTGAACTCCTCTTCTGACCGCTTTTATCTGACGATCGATGGATTCTCCTCCGTAGATAGCTACGGTGTGTATACCTTTTTTGTATTTCCCTATCTTTTTAAATTCTTCTGAAACCTGCAATGCCAGTTCACGTGTTGGGCATAGAATTATTGCCTGAGGCTCTTTAATCTCAGGATCGACTTTTTCAAGCGTTGGTATTCCAAATGCTGCGGTTTTTCCAGTACCGGTTTGAGCTTGTCCTATTACGTCTCTTCCTTCTAAAATATATGGGATGGCTTCCGATTGTATTGGTGAGGCTTCCACAAAACCCATATCCATTACCGCACTTTTTATCTCTTCGGATAAAGAGAGATCTTCAAATTTTAATTTTTCCATTTATTTGATTTGTAACTTAAATTGGAAGGAAATGAAAGAATAACAGAGGGTTTAATTATACTTTTTCTATATTTAATAATTTTGAAAATCAAATAAACTCATTCCCAAATCCGCCGCAAAGTTATCTAAATAATTTTAATATTTATCTGTAGAATCAATAATGGAACAATTCAGTTCCTTAGCTATCAAATTGCATTCAAATAATTTTATCCAATATTGATTTAGTCTAAATAATCATTAAGTTGTGTAAGAAAAACACAAATATTCCAATGAATCATTTTATATTATCTGAAAAAATAATTCTTAAAAATCTAACTTTTTGTTATCTTGTATAGAAATATATTTAGATTAAATTTAACTATTTTCCTACAAATTACAGTTCGAATGAATTCTTTTGCAAAAGATATAGTAAAGATGAAGATTTTTTTTTATTCCCTGACGCTGTTGATTTTCTTCTCGGCACAAGGGTTTTCGCAATCCCAGGATAGCAAAGCAATAACCTATAAAACCATCTTTGATGATCCTAATGACTTATACAAACTTTGGATTGGCCTACAACCATTATATACTGATTTATTCGTTTCGAACCTAAATATAGGCTTTGGCGCTCAAGCCCATTACTACCATGGAACGCTCTTTGATTGTAAGATTCAGGCAAGAAAAGCATACGGAGAATTTTCAGACCAATACCGAAATCTATCCAATAAAAGTGACAGTAAAAATGTGGGTGGCAGCTCTACAAGTATAAAATATGAACCCACGGTTTTCAATTATTTTGAGGTTGGAGGAACATATCATGTAGTAGATAAGGTTCAACAAGGAAAAGCAAAAATCATTTTATATTCAAAAAGATATAAGGACTGGTCTTCTACCGTTCCCCAGTATATCTGGGTTCCCGCGCAAGTAAGGTTAATCTATGGAGCCAGATTAGGAGGAATTTGGTTCGATACGACTACAGATCTACAAAGAGCTTTGCAAAAACAAAATACATCCATCTCCAATAGAGAGGGCACACAAACCATTGACGGCAACAGCGGAAATCTTTTTGGGAATGTACACACAAGAGCTCTCTATATAGGCGGATCAGCAACGAGAATCAAAAATATTGCGATCAAGCCAGATAAAGGTTATGGTGTCTTATTGAATGACATCATTCTAACTGCTTATTTTGACCTTATTATAGCGCCCAGTGTTAAAGTAGATGATGTGATTTTAGGTAACGATCTGGGAGATACCAGGTATTTAACAGAGTCAATCAAAACCAGAATGATAGGAGGAAGAGTTGGAATTGATGGTTTATTTAACAGGGAATTCAGTTGGTCATACGGAGCAGAAATTGGTTTTAGGCCAAGTGTTGCTTCAGGAGGGTTTTATACACTTATCAAATTAGGGTTCCCGGTTTTTGGGACTAAACTTTCTCAGCAAAAAGAAGCCTTTGGAAAATAATTAAAAGTTAATAACCCTAATTGTTTTGCAGATTCCCAAAAGAATTGGCAATACACTTAAAAGGCTTCCTGCTTGAAAGAAACAATTTCACAAGATTGTATTTCTCTTTTTCCAGATTAAAAAAGAATTGCCAGTTTCGGTTCAGGGAAGTATTCAGATCAATTTCCTGATCCTGCAATTCTTTTGAAAATTCATTCCATGAAAGTGTTGGCCAGTCTTCAATTTCCTCTGTCACTAAAATTTGCACAAAATCTATGGAAAGACAATCTATCAAATGAATTCTTATTTCTTCCAGTTGTTGTTCAAGTGCGAGTTGCATTTGAGGATTTACGCAACATTTGAATTGAGGTTTACTTTTAGATAATTATATCGAGGCCTAAGATCCTAATTATTACTTCACCAGATTATAGATTCTTTTTGCCTTAGCTTTAGAACAGGAATTAAAATGCCACCACTCTGTGGTTGTAGAAGTAAACCCAGCATCTATCATTACATTTCTTAAAATCAATCTATTGTTTATCTGATCTACAGATAATTTCCCTTCCTTAAAAAATGCATCCTCTTTTATAGGATAAGCCAAAGGCCCAAAAAAATCAAACTCGGTTCCCATATCTACTGCCCTCCCCGAAGAATCGGCCAATGTTAAATCCACTGCCGCGCCAAAATTATGAATGGAAGCGGAATCCGGATTGGCCACATAAAAATGTTTGATCTTTTCAGGCACTTTTAAAGTGTCCCATAATATCTGCTGAATGCTTACTGGCCTTACTCCATCATAAATCAAAAGGGATAATTGGGGATATCTCTCTTTCAAAAGCTGCTGAGCTTTGGCAACTTTTAAAGCTACATCCTTTTGAAGATAACATTTGTACAACGTTCCATACAGATCAATTTTTACGAAATTATCAAGGGTAGAATATTTGAGGTCAACAAGAATAGAGGAATCAACGGATTGAATATCTACTAATCCTGCATCAATTATGTTTTGTTCAAGCGGCGAAATTGTTGGAGCATCGGATAGAGAATCTTTAACCTCTCTTGAAAAAGAATCTATTTTTCCTTCTCCTTCCTTAATAATTGTAGAATCTCCTTGATTTTCTAATACTTTTTCATTTTGCCTTTCTTGCCTTGAGCAGTTGGCAAAAAGAATAGAAGACGCAGCAAAAATTAACCAGATTTTAATTCTTCCCATTTACAATATTAACCTGCTGATCCAGAATAATCAATCGGACGGGGGAAACGGTATTTCTTTAACAAAAAAATATTAAATGAGAAAGGAAGATATTAAGTAAGAGGAGTATTTAATTTTAAAGATCAAAAGACCTGCAATCGGTCTTTTGATCTTTAAAAATTGACTATTTTTTAGCAGCGTCAAACAATTTGGAAACTTCGTCCCAATTGACCACACTCCAGAATGCACTGATGTAATCCGGTCTTTTGTTCTGGTACTTCAGATAATAAGCATGTTCCCAAACATCAAGTCCTAAAACAGGTGTTCCTTGAACTTCTGCAACATCCATTAAAGGATTGTCCTGAT
>DASPJL010000023.1:0-7798 GCA_035628645.1 Cytophagales bacterium
TTTCAATGGATTATGGAAGTATCGCCCGCTGTCTTTCGTAATAAAAAAGGAAAATTCGGTGAAAAATATTAAAGTAGGAATCTTTTTAAAATTCTATTATTAAATTTCAAGCATATTAAACCTTGCTTAAGGGAAACTGAATTATGTTGTTAGGAATGGATATCTTGGAGAATTTCCTCTTATCCCACTCTCTGGATGAAGTAATTATCGTTCGTTTAAATAAACCTGTTTTTTGGGATGATTGCGGAAATAAAAGGGATATGGTGGAGTATATTCTTAATAATCATAGAATAGAGTTGGTTAATAATGCTTTTACAGAAAGATATAATATTGATCCTCAGCAGGTAATAGGGCAATCATTGGAAGTGCTGCCAGGCTATCATAAGTCTTTGCTCAAAACCACCTTATTTGATCTTTGTGAGAATAGAAGTTTGTACGTGGAGCAGGAGCACGACTTGCAAAATCAATCCATTTACTGGACAAAGAATAATTACACCTGTTGCTATGATTCCGATGGATTTATTACCGGTTTTCTGATCATACAAAGAGATATAACGCAGGACAAAATAAACGAACAAACACTTTTTCATCAAAAGGAAGTACTGCAAAGAATAGCAAGTGAAAAGCCCTTAAATGATGTTTTGAGGGATATACGTGAAAGAATAGAAAGACTTTGTCCCGGCGCAATATGTTCCATTCTTGAGATTAGGAACGAAAAAACAATTCGTGTGCTGGCAGCTCCTGCTCTGCTCGACCAGGTGAGTAATTACTTAGAAGGCAAAACCATTAGCGCTAATTCAACCCCTTGTGAGTTGGCTGTTCTAACGAAAAAGATTCAGATAATTGAAAATGTAAACAATCATTCGTTTTCGCCGGAATATAAAAAAATTACAAAAAACATTGGTTTTCCAACTGTCTATGTAGTACCTGTTTTTGATATTGATAAAAAAGTAATTGCCTTATTAAACATCTATTACAAGTCAGAAAAAAGATCCTCTAATCTTGACCTGGAGCTTATAAAATGTACAGGCAACCTTGTGGAAATTGTTTTGGAACGGGAATATCATCATCAACAGATTGAAAAGCAGCAGGAGCTATTAACCGAGAGTGAGCTTTTCTATAAAAGCATTGTTCAGAATGGCCCCGATGCTTTTGCAGTTATTGACAGTAAAGGTCTTTTTACTTACGTCAGTCCTCCTATTAAAAAATCATTGGGTTATTCGCCGGAAGAATTGATAGGCACGAGTATATTAAATTATATAAAGGAAGACGATATTGGTTTGACGAAGGAAATATATAACAATGTCATAGCCCACAAATCTATCCCCAAGGTGGAAATCAGGATGAGGCATAAAGATGGCAAACCGCTTTATATTGAAATTAATCCTTCTTTAAAAATTCCTGAAAGTCCTGACGAAGGTCTTATTTTGTCGATATGGGATGTTACGGAAAGAAAGGAACAGGAAAAAAGACTTCGTGAATTACAGGAAGAGCAAGCAAGGGCCAAAGCCTGGTTTCAGAAGCTGGCTGAGACCACCCCTGATTTTATTACCATTTGGGACTTAAGCAAGGATAAGCCTGTTTATTTTAATAAAGAGAAACCATTTGGAGTTGAAATACAAAAGATCATAAAGGATATTTATTTTATAGAGTCGGTTCATCCGGAAGATCGGGAAAGAGTAATAACGCACAGAGAAAACCTGAGGAAATCTCATTATGCCTTACCCTCTGAAATAGAGTATAGAATTAAGTTTAGAAATAACGAATGGGACTGGATCTATAATCGATACAACCTAATGGAAAAAGATAAGCAAGGCAATCCTGTTTTGATATTAATTGCCGTTACAGTGATTACTGAAAAAAGGAAAGTACTTCAAGCCCTGGAAGAAAGCCGTGGAAGGCTTTTAGCGCTTATTGAGAATACCAGTGACAGTATTTGGTCCATCGACAGAAATTATAATTTGACTGCCTTTAATTCTGGCTTCATTCAAAGGCACAAATACTATTATGATAAAATTCCTCAAGTTGGTCAGAATGCATTTATTTATTCTTCAGAGGAAGAAAATGAATACTGGTTAAATATTTATAGCAAAGTGTTTGAGGGGCAAAGTATTTCAGAGGATTTATTTTATAATCTTAAAAATAACCCTATCTATTTTGAAGTACTGGCTAATCCTATTCTGGGTAAAAAAGGGAAAGTGGAAGGTGTAACTTGTTTTCTTAGGGATGTAACTGAAAAAAAACTTTCGGAGACCGAACTCAAGAGAGCTAATTTTGAACTTGATAGCTTTGTTTACCGAGCGTCACATGATATGATGGCTCCTCTCAGGTCTATTCTCGGATTGGTTGAGATCGTTAAGATGGAGAAAAATCGAAGCGAACAGTATCGGTTCCTTGATTTAATCGGGAAAAGTGTTAGTAAGCTTGATGTGTTCATAAGAGACTTGACTGCTTTTTCAAGGAATAGCAGACTTCCGACGGTCTCTACTGCCATCGATTTTCAAACCATTATTGAATCTACTATTGAAGATCTGGCCTTTATGCCCAATGCAGGGCGTTTAAATATAACCATTGAAGTACGGCAAAAATCCGAATTTTGCTCAGATCCGGCAAGAATTGACATCATATTCCATAATCTTATTTCCAATGCAATTAAATACCAACGACTTCATATTGATGATTCTCAACTACACATAAGTGTACATAGTGATGAAAATGAGGCTGAAATAGTTGTAAAAGACAATGGTATGGGTATAAAGGCAGAATACATAGGAAAAATTTTTGATATGTTTTTTCGGGCTTCGGAAGAATCTTATGGATCCGGACTGGGGCTTTATATATTAAAACAAGTAGTAGAAAAGCTTCACGGAAGAATTGAAAATGTAGAATCTGGGCTTGGGGCAGGTACTACTTTCGTAATCGTCCTGGCAAATTTAAAGGGAAAGGTTATTTCTTAATGACGAAATACGAATGACGAAGTACGAATGGTTGCAATTAAAAGCACCATTTCAAATCCACGCTCATTAACTTTATCTTCCTGGCCTTTGATAAACAAAAAAGTGTGAATTATAAATATTCGTCATTCGTACTTCGTCATTTACCAAACATACGTGCCTACGGATTTAGAATTAAGTGTACTTGTAAAGGTTTTTCCCCCGTATTTCACGTTAAATGTCTGCGGTGTTTTTGCATCATTTTCCACAATTAAAACAATGTTTCCTTTCGGTGTTTTGAACGCAACATTGTACAAGACCTCAGGCGTATTTGAACCAATTCTTACCGAGCCTGGGCGAACAAATTTGGATGCATGCGCTATAATATAATAAGCTGGATTGCGGGTTACGAAATTATCTATGGTCAAAGCGCCCACACATTGGGTGCATCCGCCTTCCGTGTGAGGCCTTAGATTTTGATCCGCAGCAAGGTTCCATTCCAATACTACCCGGCACCAGTTTCGGGTTCCGCCAATGATTAGTGTCTTGATATGGTATGGAAATTCTTTTTCGAAGTTGCCGGGAGCGTTTATCCATTGTGAAGTAAAGTAAATGTTTTTATCAGGATGCGCTTCATGGACTTTGGATAGTTCCTCAATAGTTCCCCCATACAAATGATAAGCAGATCCATCAATATATTTTCTGGCTTCCGGGTCGTCCATAATGCTGATCGGGTAGCCTATAATGTTAGGATTGTGGTCATAAATTACGATTTTAGTATCGATGCTGTCTTTCTCAAATGCCGGGCCCAAATGATTTTTAATAAAATTCTCCTGATCTTCAGGCATCATAAGCATACTCGGATTGTTTTTGACATTGAAAGGCTCATTTTGTATAGTTACAGCATCTATTCTTATGCCTTCCTTTTTCATTTCTTTGATATACTTCACAAAATATTTTGCATAAGTAGGATAATACTCAGGTTTCAAGCTTCCTCCGATAGAATTATTATTCGTTTTCATCCATATTGGCGCCGACCATGGAGTACCCATAATTTTTATATCAGGATTGATCGCTAAAATTTCTTTTAACAATGGAATAACGTCGTTTTTATCAAAGGCAAGGTTAAAGTTTATTAATGCAGTATCTGTTTGGCCGGGGAGGAGATCATTGTAAGAGAAAACCCTGTCATTCAGATCGGAGGATCCAATTGAAATTCTCAGGTAACTTGCCCCAATGTTGAAATGGTTGGTAGCAAAAAGTTCATTTAACAGGTTTTTCCTTTTTGAAGGATCCATATTCATAATAAGCTGCGCGCTTCCTCCTGTTAAATTGAAGCCAAATCCGTCAATAGTCTGAAAAGTTTCGGTGGTATCCACTTGAATGGTAGGGTAGTTATTGGTGGTATTTTCAAAAGCAAGGTCTATGTCCTGTCTTTCAAACAACGCCGATTTATCAATATTGGTAAGCCAAAATGATATATGAGACTGACTGGGCACGTACTCAACTTCTTCTTTTGCTTTTTTATTACACCCTCCAGTTAAAAAGGCTAATGAACAAAATAACAAGGCTAAACCAAAACAAATCTTCCTATTACTAAACATAAAAATTGGATCCAAAAATTATTTAATTGCAATTAAAGTATAATATTTCAAATAGTAAACTGAATACCTAAGAGTTTTTATAAATATTATCGGAATAATTCAAAATAGTAAAATATGAAGTAAAATCCTTTAGATTAAATGGCGATGAAATATGTAATATTTCTCCAACAACTAATACTCTTTTATTACTTTTGGAAATCTTATGAGGAGAAATAATAAGCGGGAGAAGCAATAGTGTGCCCATCATTGTTGGTCTCTGATCCAAAATAAATTAACCACTTTAATTCCTGTTTTTATGAAATTCGGAAGCGTAGAAAACCCTGAATCTATTGATTTTACTTTGCCTCAGGATCATCCTGATACCTTAAAAGTATTAAGAGCTAAGGGCGGTGATGGCTTTGATGTCCGGGTGGGATGTGCAAAATGGAATAAACAAGACTTGAAAAATTTTTATCCCAGAGGAACCAAGGACGAACTTCAATATTATTCCACTCAATTCAATAGTATAGAACTTAATGCCACCTTTTATCAGGCCTATTCCCCCGGGCAAATTGAGAAATGGGTGGAAAAAACCCCGGAAGATTTTAAATTCTTTCCTAAAATAAATCAAGGGATCAGTCATCTGAGAAGACTTAATAACGTTTCTGCAATGACTGAAGATTTTTGCAATTCCATTAGCCATTTACAGGGCAAATTGGGAATGGTTTTTCTTCAGGTTCATGACAATTTTAAGCCGAAAGATTTTGACCGGTTGGAGCAGTTTGTGACTGATTTTCCGAAAGGTATGCCTCTAGCTGTAGAGCTTAGGAATACCGAGTGGTTTAATAACAAGGAAGATGCAGAACGCGTATACCAGCTATTTGAAAAAAATAACGTAGCGAACATTATAGTAGACACCGCCGGAAGGAGGGATCTATTGCATATGCGACTGACTTCACCTGTAGCATTTATCCGGTATGTAGGGGCAAATCATCATCCTACGGATTATACAAGATTGGATCCATGGATTGAGCGAATAAGCCAATGGAAAAAAGAAGGACTAAAGGAATTGAATTTCTTTATGCACCAAAATGAAGAGTTGGAATCCCCCAAGCTATGCGCATATTTTATAGAGAAAATCAATCCTTTATTTAACCTGGATCTTACAGTTCCTTTGATACTTGAAGATTCAGGCAAGGAAAAGAAAGTCAAAAAAGAAACAATAAAATAGGTTTGTTTATTCCGATAAGACAGGATAGTATTTTTATTGACTAAAATTAATCAACCATTCTGCCATTATAACCAGAGCTTATTACCTATTAAGTAATCGAAGCAACTATGGGTGCTGGATTTCTTAATAGCAAATGGGTAATATTATAACTATTAACTCTTCTAATTACTTAATAAACTTTACTATGACCAATAGATTATTTTTAGTTTCCGCATTAATATTTTTATCAATAGCTTGTTCAAATAAAGAGGAGTCTTTTGGTGAGACGGAGATTACAAAGTGGCAATATGGAAAAAATGGAGCCATTTCTCTTACCTATGATGACGGTTCAATTAACCAATTCAGGAAAGCATTGCCAATTATGAACCGGTTGGAATTTCCAGGCACATTTTTTATACTCACAGGGGCGATTCCCGGGTCAGAATACCAGGGGAAGTTTATCGGAAGACCTGTAGAAACGATTATTAAAGAAACGGCTTCGATTCCCACCAACAAGGAAAACTTTTTCGAACGGGCTTCGGCTGCCGGTTTTCTTGGTTATGAAGGAACCATCGAGTACCATTCCAATGCAGGAGGATTATACGAAGCAGGCAAAGTGGAAGAAGCCTACAAGGTAATGGATGATTTGTATCAAAAAGTTAGAAACGGCAAATTCAAGCCTGGAAGCAAACCCAGCAATGAAGTCCTTGAAGCTAAAGGCATCAGTTGGGACGATATCAGGAAATACGCTGAACAAGGGCATGAATTTGCAAGCCATACAATTACCCATCCTCGATTGGCGGTACTTGATGAGGTGAACATGCTTTATGAGCTTGAGAAAAGTAAAGAGGATATTAAAAAGCAGTTGGGCGAAAAATACACTTTCTCTGCAGAAGGCCCCTATGGGACAGAAGACGAAAGGGTAATGGAATATGCCTATAAAATTTATCCTGCCCTTAGAAACAGAATGCCTGAACCCTTTCTGGAAGAACTTAACCGCAGTAGTAAAGCTCTTCCGGGTGCTTCTGAGAAAGAATATGTACAATGGCAAAGAGGCGCGCTGTCAAAAACGCCCTATGATTTAATGAAATCATGGGTAGATACAACGGCTGCAAGCGACAATGTATGGCTTGTGCTGGTTTTTCACGGCGTGGACGGAATCGGATGGGAAGCTTTAACAAGTGAAAGGTTGGATGAATATTTTCAATATATGAAAGCAAAGGAAGATAAATTGTGGGTGGCCACTTTTGGAGACGTCGCAAAGTATATGAGGGAAAGGGAGAATGCCAAAGTAGGAGTTGCCAAAGAAAGCAATAAGATCCATATCAATCTAAATCATTCGCTGGATAAAAAGTGGTACAATATTCCATTAACCTTAAAAACTTATGTGTCACCAGATTGGAAAGAGGTACAGGTAAAACAAGGCGACAAAGACCAAAAGGTTCAGTCTTCTGAAGATGAGAAGGGGACCTATATTCTATATCAGGCAATTCCAAATGAAAAACCTGTAGAATTATCGCGTGCCTGATACATTTAAAAGGTTTAATGTCTTATTAATAAGGCGGACATGATCTGAAATCTTTCCGCCTTATTTTTTTATTTTGGGTGAAAGCTATGCTGTAAACCCTGCACAAATATCCTATCATCTATATTCTTCGTAATAGGAGAAGTCGAAGGAGTCCACAAATATGTTAAAGATTTAAAAAAATAGAAAAGGCATACTTTTTAATTCATAAGCCCTATTAAAAGAAATGCAAGATCAGCATAAAGGAAACGAACAAAAGCTATCTATTGAGAGCGCTTATTTTTTTAAGATAATGCTTGAAAATGCGCAATCCACTTCTATTATTTTATTAGATAAAAACGGTACTATTCTAGATATAAATGCAGGGTTACAAAAATCATTTGGATACACCAGGGAAGACCTGATTGGGAAGAACTTTTCTTTATTATTTATTGACGAGGACAGAGCAAAAAGACTTCCGGAAAAGGAGTTGGATAAAGCTATAAAAACAGGTTCTGCCACGGATAACAATTATATTTTACATAAAAACGGATCTTCTATCTGGGTT
>DASPJL010000024.1:0-31095 GCA_035628645.1 Cytophagales bacterium
ATTTTTTGGTCCATTTCCTAATAATAATCGTCATGAGTCCTTCTTATTCAAATGAGCCAGATTCCATCAATTTTGACTTCGTGGATAAGTATGCGCTCCAAAGCCCTAAAACACAAGCGGAAACTGTTGAGAAACTTACAAAATATCTTGTTACGCCTTATGAAAATGATATTTTAAAAGCAAGGTCAATTTACGTTTGGATTGTGAACAACATTAGTTACGACCATAAAATGGCAAATGATATAACCAAAAAGCCTGAAACGATTCAAAGCATCTTAAAAACAAAAAATGCAATATGTGGAGGATATTCAGAACTTTTTAAAAAAATGGCAGAGTTAGCAGGAATAAGAGCTGTTTATATAGCAGGATATTCCCGACACCATAGCTTTAGGGAGAAAAAACCTTTTTCTTGGTCAAGCCATGCATGGAATGCAATTGAAGTTGGAGGTGTTTGGTATCTGTTAGATTCTACATGGGAAAGAGAGATTTATTCCAAATTGGGGAAAAGTATTGGCAAAACTTATTTTTTGAAGACACCGAAGGAGTTTATTCTTGATCATTTACCTGAAGATCCTATGTGGCAATTGTTATACCATCCAATAACTCTTCAAGAGTATAAGAAAAGTTTGGAAAACGTTAAAGAGCTCCTATTAAGGGAAGACACCTGCTATCATTATTTGGACAGTATTAACTCAATTAATAAACTTGCTCCACCAGAAGCTAGATTGAAAACAGCTATGAATGCTTTTATTTTTAACCCTTCTAATCATCTGGCAATTGGCATGGGAATGTTAGAATTTGGAAACATTATTTCGCGAAATAATGCTAAATCAAGAAAAACCAATATAAATTATAGAATTTTAAAACAGAAAGAAGCCTTAAATTATTTTAAAGCTTCTTTGTCTCATTTGAATAAGGATGGAAACCAGGTTTTTATTGAAAGCTGCAGGAGCAATATCAAGTATTCCAATCGATTTATATCTAACCTGAATAAGAAGAAAAAGAAGTTGTCGAAAAACAAAAAGCATTAACAATACAATTACTACTTCCTCACCACAACTGACATTCCTGCCATATCATGAATCGCTCGCCGTTTACCGGTAAAACTTATCGCGATAAAAGATAACCATCCAAGTAGCGCTTTGACATAAAATCGAAGGAACGCAAAAAATAAATTTATTTTTTTATTTGTATTGTGTATGTTTCTTACCCTTATGCCCATTATAAATTGCCCCAACGTAGCACCTAAGGAAGTAAGAATTGGTTCGTAGGTCATAATTAAGAGAAAGAGTACCACCTTTATCCAGACAGGAAAGTTTTCTGAGGATCCTATAATATTGCTTGTAATCACAAGGAGAAGTAACATGAAGACCCAATCTATTACCATTGATTTTACCCGGGTCAAAATAGAAGGATAAGGATTTGGGATTTGCAGATTTTTATTAGAAACCTCAGGGTTGTCAAGTATTGTCTCTGTCATAGTAAATAATTTTTTAACAATATAAGGAATAGGAATTTTGAAACCTATACCATTGGAAATCAAATTAGATTGAAAAAATTTTTAATAATGTCGGCTTTTTCCAATTTTCACCCCAGGAATAATATTTTCTTTGTTTCACCAACCCAAAACGCATATGGATTTTAAATTTTTAGCCGCACAACTAAGAAAACCTGAAGGTGACTTTGGAAAAGACTTGGGAGAAAAAATGAATGTCTCCAATAAATATATCAACAACAGGACTTTGGAATTACTGAATGTTATTGAGAACGAAAAGGTGCTTGAGATCGGTATGGGGAACGGTTATCTGTGTAATGAAATTCTAATGGAATCTACATCCGCTACATATACCGGGTGCGATTTTTCAGAGTTAATGGTAGAAGAAGCAAGTGCACGTAACAACTTCTGGGTTAAAAATAATCGAGCAAGTTTTAAACTTTCAGATGCCTCCAAACTGCCCTTTAATGCAGATTATTTTGATAAAATATTTACCGTAAATACCCTTTATTTCTGGGAAGATCCTGTGGAAGAATTAAACGAAATAAAGAGAGTATTAAAGCCTGGCGGATTATTCATTTTAAGCATCCGGACAAAAAGGAGTATGGAAAACTTGCCTTTTTCGAAATATGGTTTCAATCTTTACGAGGAACAGGATGTGTTGAAGCAATTAATTAAGGTTGGATTTTCAAGGATAGAAACTGAAGTGGAGGAAGAGCCGGAAATTAAAATAGAAGAATCTGCTATTAGATTTCAGTCTATTTATGCAAAGTGCTGGAAGTAAATTTTGTAACTCAACAATATCCTTATTCTAAAATTATGAATGCTGCTACCTTTCGAAACCTTGCTTTGTCATTTCCTGAATCAGCAGAAGCGCCTCATTGGAATAAGACTTCTTTCAGGGTTCATAAAAAGATTTTTGCCACGCTTTCACCCGATGGCAAAAGTGCAACTTTGAAACTTTCTCCGGTGGATCAATCTGTCTTTGAAGAATATGATAACACTACTATTTATCCGGTACCGAACAAATGGGGCAAACAGGGATGGACAGTTGTAGAGCTTACAAGTATTGAAGACGAAATGTTGAGGGATATATTGACATGCGCTTATCGTGAAGTTGCCCCTAAAAAACTGGTTGATCTCATGGATAATTCCCTTAAATAAAGATTCGTGCCTTGATTTTTTCTTTATTAACCCCCACCTTTAGTTTATCTTCAAAGACTTATGGAAAATTGGATTAACCGCTGGAATAATTTTTTAAAGGAATATCCTTCTTTAAATATTGTTGACAATATACAAACCTGGAATGTTCCCGATGTTTCACCTAAAAATTTAGCTAAAGACGAAGTTTTTTGGGATAAAATAAGGTTATGCTTTCCTGTAGCTGAGAACGTAATAAACCTGAACAATGGCGCAGTCAGTTCTTCTCCTTTTGTAGTAGAAAAGGCTTACACCGGTTACTATTCGCTTGTGAACACTGCTCCCAGTTACTATATCTGGAAAGTGATGGAAAAAGGCCGGGAGTTGATCAGGGAAGGATTGGCTAATCTAATCAATTGTTCTAAAGAAGAGGTAGCCATATTAAGAAATGCGACAGAGGCATTAAACAATGCAATTTTTGGAATTGAATTGAGGGCAGGAGATGAGGTAGTGGCATGTAAACAAGATTATGCCAAGACCATTTCTTCCTGGAAACAGCGTGAGTTAAGAGATGAAATTAAGGTGATATGGGTAGAAATAAATGGTTCAGAATCCAATGAAGAAATGGTTGAAAAATATACTTCGGCTTTTACGGAAAAAACAAAAGTCCTGCTTTTAACCCATGTCATTAATTGGAATGGACAGGTTTTACCCGTCGAGCTTATTATCAAAGAGGCAAAAAAGGAAAATATAAAAGTTATTCTTGATGCTGCGCATAGTTTTGGTATCCTTGAAACAGATGTAAAAAAACTTGATTGTGATTACCTGGCTACTGCATTACATAAATGGCTGTCAGGTCCAATTCCTTCAGCAATGCTTTATGTGAAGAAACCGGAAATATCAAAAACCTGGCCTTTGGCATCTGCCAGTAATCCATTGTCAGATGACATCAGAAAATTTGAAGAATTAAGTATCCAGCTTTTACCTAATATCCTTGGATTAGGATATGCTATGGAATTTCATTTAAAATTGGGCAGAAAGAATAAAGAAGAAAGGGTAAGGCATCTAAGAAGATATTGGACTAATCAGTTAAAAGATATTGATGGAATAAAGTTTAATGTTCCTTTAAATGAAGATCAATGCGCGGTTATTGCAAATGTAGCACTCAAGAATTGGGAACCTGCGGCTTTGGAGGAAATGCTTCTTTCAAAATATAATATTCATGTAAGCTCCGTAGTCTGGGAAAATATGCAAGGAATAAGGGTAACTCCTAATATTTATACAGAGATTGAGAGTTTGCAACGCTTGGTTGATGGGTTAAAGGCTTAACTAAGGAAACCCATTAGAATAGAACTTGAATTGTTCCTTTTGATACTGTTATTGTTTTTTTCTGGTAGAAGTATATCCAATGGTGTCATCAAGTAGAATTGCCTCTTGAATTACTTCTAAAATAGCAGCTTCTGGTATTTCTTTTATGCTTGAAAAAGTAACACTAAAAACCTGTCTTCTTCCCTTTGAATCCAACAAGCCTTGTTCGTTCGATAGTTCATTTCCTCTCGTGAAGGCGAATTCTACTTTCCCGTTTTTAGATGGATTTAAATAGCATAGCCAGCTTTTTCTATAATAGAAGGGTATTTTATAACGGATTTTAGCTGTTATTTCCGGGAAAGACATCATTAAATTGTGAAAGTACAGCAGCGTTTCTTTTTGACCTCCATCATAGTTTAATATGAATTCCTCTACTTCATCCATAAACATTTCTTGCTTTATTAACTGATCATTGCCCAAATCACGGCATCCTTTCTAGCCTTTTCAATATGTTTTTTTATGACTTCATGTTGAGGCAATGAAAATGTTGGGTCTTTCTCCAGTATTTCCATTGCCGTTTCCCTGGCTGCCAATAAAATTGCCTGATCTTTGGCTAGATCGGAAACTTTCAGGTCCAGTATTCCACTTTGTTGTGTGCCTCCCATGTCTCCCGGTCCACGCAATTTTAAATCTTCTTCGGCTATTTCAAATCCATTGTTGGTCCTTACCATCGTACCAATCCTTGCTTTGGCTTCTTTTCCTAATTTATAACCTGTCATCAAAATGCAGTAAGATTGGTCCGCTCCTCTTCCTACCCGCCCCCTTAACTGATGCAACTGCGACAGGCCAAATTTTTCAGCGTTTTCAATTACCATAACAGAAGCATTTGGAACATCAACGCCTACTTCAATTACAGTAGTTGAAACCATGATTTTCGTTTCCCCTTTTTTGAACCGCTGCATCTCAAATTCTTTGTCTTTCGACTTCATCTTTCCATGAACAATACTAATCTGATATTCAGGAAAAGCCCGGGCTATACTTTCATATCCGTCCATCAGGTCTTTATAGTCGAGCTTTTCAGATTCTTCAATTAACGGATAAACAATATAAACCTGCCTTCCTTCCTCAATTTGCTGACGAATGAATCCAAATACTGCCAGTCGATGGGCATCGAATTTATGCATAGTTTTGATCGGCTTTCTTCCCTTGGGTAGTTCGTCAATTACAGAAATATCCAAATCTCCATATAAGGTCATTGCTAGCGTTCTTGGAATGGGAGTGGCTGTCATTACCAGAATGTGGGGAGGATGGTCTTTGTTTTTGTCCCAGAGTTTCGCTCTCTGAGCTACACCAAATCGATGCTGTTCGTCAATCACACAAATGCCCAGATTTTTAAATTGAACCTTATCTTCAAGCAAAGCATGCGTGCCGACGACTATATGTAGTTCTCCGCTTGCCAGTCTTTCCATCATTTTTTTTCGGATGGATTGTTTGGTTGAGCCTGTTAAAAGGTCAATAGTAATCCCGAGTTTATCTGAATGTTTTTTAAGGTTTTGGTAATGCTGTTCAGCCAAAATTTCTGTCGGGGCCATAAGACAGGACTGCGCCTGATTATCATAAGCCATGAGCATGACAATAAAAGAAACAATAGTTTTCCCGCTTCCCACATCTCCTTGTAAAAGCCTGTTCATTTGTGTACCTGATACCAAATCAGCATAAATCTCTTTTATTACTCTTTTTTGAGCGTCTGTCAATTCAAAAGGTAAATGGGTTTTATAGAAATTATTAACAGAGGGAATTGTATTAAAAATATGTCCCTTAAACTTGGTTTTAGAAACTTGCTTCTGGCTCAAAAGCTTAAGTTGAATATAAAAGAGTTCTTCAAATTTTAACCTTCGCCTGGCTTGTCGTAAAAATTCTTCATTTTTAGGAAAATGAATATGGAATAAAGCAAAGGCTTTGTTAACCAGCCTGAACTTTTCAATTAAAAAGGCAGGCATGTTCTCCTGGATATTAGGTAACCCAATGGTCAGTAAATGATGAACTACCTTGCCAATGCCTTTACTATCAAAGAAATTTCTTTTAAGATTTTCAGTAGTGGAATACACAGGAACCAGCGCAGCACCATTTGTAGTTGAAAGCTCAGCACGATCAATTTCAGGATGAGCCATATTTAACTTACTTCCAAATACGGTGGGTTTTCCGAACACTACATATTCTACTCCCGGAATTAATTTCTTTTCAACCCATTTTATTCCCTTAAACCATACCAGTTCTACCTCTCCGGAATGATCGGAGAAACTTGCTACCAACCTTTTCGCACCCTGACTTCCAGCCATGTGATAATGGTTTATTTTTCCTTTTATCTGAACGGCAGGTGAATTTTCATTAAGTTCATTTATGTTATAAAACCGGCTTCTGTCCTCATACCTGAATGGAAAATGTTGGATGAGGTCTGCATAGGTAAAAATTGAAAGTTCCTTATTTATTAATTGTGCTTTTTGCGGCCCAATTCCTTTAAGAAATTCAATTTTTGTTTGAAAAAAATCAGCCATTAAGCGAGTAAACAGTCTTGAGTCGAGAGTCTTAAGAAGAAAGATAAAAGATAAAAAAAGAAAGATGCAAATTTTTAGCGGAGAATCATGAATATTGAGTGCCCATTAATTCTCTCAATCGTTCATTCTTCGTTTTTCTTCCTTCCATTCCAATGTATTGAGTAAATGGACAATATCTTCTTTCAGATATTCAATCACCGGAGCCAAGGAATCATTTTTGGTGGCGGTACGGAAGTAAAGAGCTCCTCTGAAAAAATGTTTTACCGAATCACTGACGTAGAATTGAAACTGACTAGGTACCTCCCCGCTTAGTTCAGAAACAATGGCTGTCTTACCTGAAGGAGTTTTTAAAATCTGATCATCTATGGAATAGGCTTTAATCTGATGCTTGGAAGTTAATCGATAAGCATCTTCAGTAAGCTCCTTAAAGACCTGTTGACTTCCTTTTATAGGTTTGTACGTCAGTTGAACATTAGCTTGAAACTCTGGATAGTAAATATCTATCCAATGTGGCTCTGCAATCCAGGAAGAGTCTTTTCGAATTTTTGCATGTTCTGAATATTCAAACCAGTAGGGATGATCTTCTTTTAACGATTGATAGCTGTGAGTTGGAAGGTCAATTCTATTGTATCCCTCAGGTTTTGGAAGGTAAGTCTTTTCACAACTTGTTAATAAACCAGTTAAAATAAAAATTATAGAAAAATAAAAGATTGTAGATGTCTTGAGAGAAAAAGTTCTTAATGTGTAACAGCTAAGATTTAACTTCCTACTTTTTACATTTGGCTTATCTTCCAACCAATTGCCCTTCCTTGTTTGTTTGCTCTTTACTAAAAACTTTGACACGGCTTATTTTCTCTTTTTCTACTCCTATAACTGTAAATTCAAATTTATTGTATGTTACCTGATCTCCTGAAGAAGGCGTCTTTCCAAATAATTCAAGTAAAAAATCTCCCAACGAATCCTCTTGATCTGCAACATCAAACTCTTCAGGTTCTAAATTATATATTTTTTCAAACTCAGATAATGGTGTTTTTCCTTCAAAGATGAAGGTATTTTCATCTAAAGTGCTGTAAGTTACTGAATGATTTTTATCAAACTCGTCATTTATTTCTCCTACTATTTCTTCAAGAATATCCTCCAAAGTTACTAATCCGGATGTTCCTCCGTACTCATCAACGACTATTGCCATATGGACTTTCTTTTCCTGGAAATCTTTTAAAAGGTCTTCGATTTTCTTGGATTCAGGAACAAAAAATCCTGGACGGATCAGAAGATGCCAGTCAAAATGCAGCTTATGTTCGATGTGCATCAACAAATCCTTCACATAAATTATTCCTTCAATATTGTCTATGTTTTCTTTATATACAGGGATTCTGGAATATCCATGTGTATTGGCTTCTTTTAACAATTCATTAAAGGTTAAGTCATAATCAAAGGCAACAATATCCAGTCTGTTTTGCATGATCTCTTTCACAGAGCTTATGTCAAAAACTATATTTGAAAGGTTATTATCTTCCAACTCTGACGCCTCTTCATTATCTATTTCTACAGATTGTTTAGAGTCTATCGACTGAGAATCGTGTATTGCTTTTTTGCCATTAGTCCTTTTCTTTGGATTGTAAAAAGAAGAAAGAATTTTATAAACGGGTTGAAAAACCTTAAAGAGTATAAAGAATATAAAGGATGTATTTAATATAAAATTCGAATAATTGTGTTTTACCAAAATTTTAGGCAATACTTCATTAAAGAAAATTAAAGCCACCGTAAAAGCCATTATTACTGCAGCAACAATAACAATTGGATAGGAGAGGAAATGATTTCCCCAAAGAAAAAAGGTTGTAAGTGTGATTGCTGAAACCGTCAGAATGTTCTTTAATATTCTAAGGGACGCAAAAGCCTGTTTTGAATTCAGGTTTAAGTACTTTAGGTACTTATTTTCCCAAACTTTATTGTTTTTAGAGGTATTTTGACTTTCTGATGTAAGCGAAGAGAAAGCAAATTCCAGACTTGATAAGAAGCCTGATAAGAATAATAGTAAAATTATGATCAGGCCTTGAAAAATATATATAAACAAGGGACCTTCTAAAATACTCTTAAAAAGCAAAAGTATACTTAACGGGTCCCCTGTATCTGATTGGTCTTCCAAAATAAGTAATCTAAGTGAAACATTAGAACGGCAGATCGTCAATATCGCCTTCCTTTGCTAAAATACCCTGATCCACAGGTTCTTTAGCATAGTTATTATTATTAGAACCTTCAGAACTTATGTTCTCAGTGTTTCTACCTCCAACAAGTGTCATATTTAATCCACGTATCTTTGTGGTTGTTCTGCTAACACCATCTTTATCTTGCCAGGTTTCAGTTTTTAATTTTCCTTCTATATATACGGAATTGCCTTTTTTAAGGTATTGTTCGGCAATTTTTGCTAATCCGTCCCATAGCTCAATCCTATGCCATTCTGTTTGTGTGATTTTTTCACCGTTTTTAGTATAGCTTTCAGAAGTGGCAATGTTAAAGTTTGCTACTGAAGAGCCATTACTTAAGTGTCTTACTTCCGGATCGGAGCCTAGATTCCCGATCAAAATTACTTTGTTTACTCCCGCCATTGGTTAGTGTCGTTAAAGTGTGGAAAGGTTAAATTTAATTAAAAAATATTTTTATTCAAATACTTCATGATCAAAATGGATTTAGGTAACCCTGTAATTTCTTCAATTGAATAAAATTTTAAATTATCGGATTTAAGGGGTATTTCGACGCCCTTCTTTAGCCTGATTTCCCAGAAACGAGCTTTTATGATTTGGTGTGTGAGCACATGGGTTGTAGTCTCTGTTGGCGAAATAATTTCTACGCAATTTTCTTCCATGTTTATTAAGACCTCATCAGGTAAATATTCCGATAGGGTTTCAAAATGGTTTTCCTTAAGATAGAATTCAAACAACCCTTTCCATATATCTTTCTCTTTTCGCTGACGCATTAATAATTTATTATTTTGGCTGATTACAAAGTAGGAAAGTGTTCTTTCTGTCTTTATTTGCCTTTTAATTTTGACAGGAAGAGAAGAAATATGGTCTTTTTTATAAGCATAGCATGTATGATTAAAGATACATTCTTCACATTTTGGCTTCTTTGGCATGCAAGTAATGGCTCCAAATTCCATTAACGCCTGGTTAAAAGTATCGCAAGAATCTTTTGGAAGAATTTTTCCCGCTAGTTCAATAAAAACGTTTTGCCCTTTAGCGGAAGAGATGTCCTCAAATACCCCAAATACCCTTGAAAGAACCCTCATGACATTACCGTCTACCACCGGCACAAGCTCATCATAAGCAAATGAGGCAATGGCGCCTGCCGTATACCTTCCTATTCCTTTTAATTTTAAAAGATCTTTATATGTTTTTGGAAATACGCCATTTAAATCATGACTGATAAACCTCGCAGTCTTCAGCATATTTCTTGCACGACTGTAATATCCCAAACCCTGCCATAATCTAAGCACGTCATTCTCTTCAGCAGCAGCTAGATTTTGAAGGGTAGGATAGGTTTCTGCAAATTTTAAATAATACGGCAAACCCTGATTTACCCGCGTTTGTTGAAGAATAATTTCCGATAGCCAGATCAAATAAGGATCCTTTGTTTTGCGCCAAGGTAAATCTCGCTTGGACATCTCGTACCAGTAAATCAGATCTTGTGCGAACTTGTAATAATTCAATTCGAATATTTTTGATGTAAGATGTGGAAGTTAATTTTTTACTAAAACCTTTTTAAAATATGAAGTAGAAGCCTAACTTTGTGTCCTCAAAATTAATTGGCTATTAGAAGATTATAAAGGTTAATTTAAAATTTAAAAAATAAAATAGTGACTAAAGCAGAAGTTATTTCAGAAATTGCGGAAAAAACAGGTATCGATAAGGCGGATGTTTCAACAACTGTAGAGGCATTTTTCAATGTAGTGAAACAATCGATGTCCAACGGAGAAAATATTTATGTGAGAGGTTTTGGAAGCTTCATTAACAAAAGAAGAGCCAAAAAAATCGCTAGAAATATTTCAAAAAATACAGCTATAATTATTGAGGAGCATTTTGTTCCTAGCTTCAAACCTTCCAAGACTTTTATTGAGAAAATAAGATCTAGTGAAAAGGTAAGATCAAACGGCAAGAAGAAGTCTGCTTAACAAATCTTAGGCGGGAGAATTTCACATTTCTTAGATTTCTAAGAATCTTTCATTAAAAACTGATGTCGAAATATCAGATTATTTTGGTTATAGTTGGGATAGCTTTAATTGGCTGGCTATATAGTCTGCCTAAGGTTGTTGTTAAAAGCAATAAGCAGCCGGAATCAGCAAAGGCCCCACAAGCATCCTCATCTAGCCACAGTAGCGCTGATAGTTTGAAGAATATTGATTTTTCAGAAGAAGCAAGCTCTAAGATTTCGGATTTTAGGACCCAATTTAATGCTGCATCTGATAAAACAACAAAAATTAGAATAGCAGATTCTATAGCAACAGTTTTTAAAGAAAACAGAAGTTTTGATAGCGCAGCGTATTATAAAAAAATCATTGCGCAATTGTCTCCTGATAAGACTAATTTAGAAAATGCAGGTGACGCTTTTGCTGATGCAGCTAATTTTTCTGCAGAAATGGATAAAGTCAGGGCTAATTCAGAAGAGGCAAGAAGATATTATGAGCAAATACTGCAGTCGGCACCGGACGATCTGAATGTAAAAAGCAAGATTGCTATGACTTACATCTCTTCTGAAAATCCAATGGCAGGAATTACTATGCTCAGGGAAGTGGTTCAGAAGGATCCAAACAATGAATTGGCTATTTTTAATCTTGGCATATTATCTTTGCAGTCCAAACAAAATGATAAAGCCGTTGAAAGATTTGAAAAATTAGTAGATTTGAACCCAAACCATTGGAAGGGACGGTTTTATTTGGGAATTGCCTATAATGAACTTGGAAAAAAGAAGAAAGCCAGGGAGCAGTTTGAATTGGTGAAGAAGCTTGAACAAGACCCTGAAGTTGTTCAGACGGTGGATAATTATTTAGAAGAAATTAGATAAAAATATTTTTAACATTTAAAGTAAAAAAATATGCCTTGCGGTAAAAAGAGAAAAAGACATAAGATTGCTACTCATAAGAGGAAAAAACGTCTTAGAAAAAACAGACATAAGAAAAAGTAAGAAGCTTTTTACTATACTTACCCCTTTATAGGTCTTTGAGACTTTATTTTTAATATAAAAAATTAATCAATTGAGTAACGAATTAGTAATAAATTCTACTCAAAAAGGTGGTCGTATAGCCCTTTTACAGGATAAAAACTTACTTGAGTATCATTATGAGGAATCAGGATCTCAGTTTGTTGTAGGGGATATATATTTAGGAACGGTAAAAAAAATAGTTCAAGGATTAAATGCAGCCTTCATTGACCTGGGTTATGAAAAGGATGCTTTTTTACATTATCTTGATCTTGGTCCGAATGTAAAATCTTTACACAAATTCTCTAAAGCGGTTCAAACTGGCAAAATAAATACTCCCAAATTAAATGGGTTTGCCTTAGAGCCGGAGATTGAAAAACTTGGTAAAATATCCCAAGTTCTTTCCCGGAATCAGCAGATATTAGTACAGGTTGTTAAGGAACCTATTTCTACAAAAGGGCCACGGCTGTCTTGCGAGATATCTCTTGCAGGTAGATATATTGTATTGGTGCCTTTTTCCAATACAGTAAGTGTTTCAAAAAAGATTTCGAACAGCGAAGAAAGACAACGTCTTCTGAGACTACTTTCTTCCATAAGGCCCGAAAATTTTGGCATAATAATAAGAACTGTTGCAGAAGGAAAGGAAGTTGCAGAGCTTGACAGAGATTTGAGGAATCTCCTGAATAAATGGAATGAGGGGATCAAGGCGCTGAAAACAGCTAAACCGAAGG
Organism: Cytophagales bacterium; assembly: GCA_035628645.1. Lineage (GTDB taxonomy): Bacteria > Bacteroidota > Bacteroidia > Cytophagales > Cyclobacteriaceae > DASPJL01. The sequence goes on from DASPJL010000024.1 coordinate 12,423, forward strand.
ACAGAATTATTGGCGAAATGGGCAGAGCATCTTCTCTCCTAAGAGATATGCTAAATGAATCTTTTGACAGTATAACTGTAGATAGTAAAGATATATATGAAGAAATAAAATCATATATAAAATCATTTGCTCCTGAAAAGGAAAAGATCGTAAAGTTATACAATGGTAAAGCCAAGATCTTTGAAAGTTTTGGGGTTGAGAAGCAATTAAAATCTTTATTTGGTCAAACTATTCCTATTGCGGGTGGAGGATATTTAATTATTCAGCACACAGAGGCGCTACACGTAATAGATGTAAACAGTGGGAACAAATCCAATACCGAAACTGACCAGGAGAATACGGCTTTTAATGTTAATGTTGAAGCATGTAAAGAAGTTTCCCGGCAACTGAGACTTCGGGATATGGGAGGAATTATAGTGATCGATTTCATAGATATGAAAAAGCCTGAGCACAAGCGGGCCATCTATGAAAAGATGAAGGATTTGATGAAAACAGATAGGTCAAAGTCCACTGTTCTTCCTCTTACGAAGTTTGGCCTCATGCAGATTACCAGACAAAGGGTGCGGCCTGAGCTTAATATTGCGACCTTAGAAAAATGTCCTACTTGTAACGGAACAGGGACAATCACAGCTTCCATAATCGTTTCTGACCAGATCGAATATAATCTTGATTATATTTTAAATAAACAAAACGAAAGTACCGTTACTATAGCAGTCCATCCTTATTTGCATGCATATTTTACTGCGGGGGTGGTATCCATTCGCTTAAAATGGTTTTTAAAATACCTTAAGTGGATTAAAATAGAGAAGGATAGCTCGTTAGGTGTTACAGAATTTAAATTTAGAAATAAACTTGGTGAAGAAATTGAAGTTATATAAGGAGAATAAAATTCGTTTTGTAATTCCTTTAATAATTTTAATTTCTTCCTTTTTTCTTTCCTGCGCTCCGAACCACTGCGAAGACGTACCTGATACCTCCAATATCTCTCTTGATATACACGTAGAAAGGCTCGATAAGAAACTGAGTAAGATTTCGAGTATCCAAGAATTAAAATCTTTAATTGCCTCAAATCCCGAATTAAAAGATGTTTTTTCTGCCGGTCAATTCCCTTCGGATTCTATTTTTTATCAGGAGTTTTATAAGATTTTATCCGATGATCATGTTGATACCGTTTTTCAGGATGTAGAAAATGCATTCGGTGATCTATCTGGTCTTGAAGCAGAGCTTGAAGATGCTTTCAAAAACCTTAAGTTTTATTATCCAAACTTTTCAATTCCAACAATTAAGACGGTAGCGTCAGGTTTTTTTTCACCTGATTTTTATTTTACTGACAGCGTTATTTATATAGCGCTCGATTATTTTACCGGTACTAAAGGACATTACCCTCCTCCCAATGAACCTGAATATATTGCGAAGCGGTATAGAAAGGAATATATAGTTCCCATTGCGTTAAGGGTGTTGTCCACAAGCCTTAACGCTACGGATGTATCCGACAAAACGATGTTGGCCGAAATGATTTATTGGGGAAAGTCTTATTATTTTTTAAATAAAATTCTCCCCTGTACGCCAGATAGTCTTTTAATAGGATATACTGAAAAACAATTGAATGCCTCCGTTGCTAATCAGGAAAGAATCTGGTCCCATTTTGTGGAAAGGCAATTACTCTACGAAACCAGCCATTTTATAAAAACCAAGTATATCGGTGACAGACCCTATACAGCGGAAATAAGCTCAAAGGCTCCGGGTAGAATAGGGCAATGGCTTGGCTGGAAGATTGTAAATAAATATATGGAGGAAAAGGGAGATGAGTTGAATTTACAGGGATTGATGGCAATCAAAAGCGCATCAAAAATTTTTAATGAATCCAAGTTTAAGCCAAAAGACGGAGAGGATCTATAAATCGGCAGATTCAAATCATATTTTCTCAAATAATTTTATAAAATCTTTTAACACAATTTCCTTATTAAATCTGGTTTCTGCTAGTTTTCTTGCATTCCTTGAGTAGGTGTTCAAAAGAGCGGGATTCTGGCGAAAAGCAGTTATAAGCTTAAAAAAATCCTCCGGACTTTCCCTGTTCCAATATTTTCCACAATTGTATTTTTCGCAAAGTTCTTTTATCCATCCATTCACATTAATTATGGTCGTTAATCCTGCAGCAAGTCCGTCAAAGAATTTATTGGGACTATTGGTTTCCAGAATTTTCTCCTTTCCAAAGAATATAAGATTGATATCAGATACATTGAGGACCTCTCTTATTTCAATTTTAGGTAGATTTCCCAGGAAGGAAATGTTGTTGAGGTGCTTATCAGTTGCTTCCTGCATTAATTTTGGTAAGGATGCCCCAGTTCCGGCAATTAAAAAATGAATGTATTGTATATTATTGCTTTTAAGGAACACAGCTACTTCCAATAGATTCTCTAAGTGATTACTTAGACCTATGGCGCCAGTATAGCAGCAAACAAATTTATCTTCGATGCCATATTTCCTGGAGAGATCTAGGTTTTTAGGAAGAGGTTTAAAAAAATCACAGTCGGACATGTTAGGAATCATAATGGTTGGCGTATTTGGCGATACTTTTTTTATTCCGTTTTCCATTCCCGGAGATGCCGCCACAACTATGTTTGCATGTTTATATATAGTTTTTTCAAGTTTATACAAAAAGGATTTTAACAATGGGTTTTTTATAAAACCCATTTGAATAGGAGCCTCAGGCCATAAATCCATTACTTCAAAAATGAAAGGAATATTTTTAACCCTTTTAAGGACTATTCCTATTATTCCTACAGTAAGTGGGGACGAAGAAGTGTAAACTACATCAATGTTGGGTATTTTGAGTGCTTTGACGATGGCAGTAAAAAGAAATTTAAGAAAGGCATAAATTCTTCCAAAGAACCGCAGCCTGTTTTCATAAAAGACCGGTAAATAATGAACCTTTATTCCTTCAATTTCTTTAAATGAATACTTTTTCTCGTTGTGTGCTGAAATTACGATAACCTCATGACCTTCATTTACCAATGCCTGACACATATAATAAGACCTTATCCCACCCCCTTCTTCCGGAACCCGAAAGTATTGGTGAATAAATAATATTCTCATGAATTATGAATGTCAGTTAAAGGAACAGCGTTGATGTTTTGAATTTTGTGAAAGTATTTACAGAAATCAGTGAGGGGACAAATTTCACATTTGGGCTTTCGGGCTATACAGATATATCTTCCATGAAGTATTAGCCAGTGATGGGCTCTTGGAACAAATTCAGAAGGTATGTATTTTAAAAGCTGTTTTTCAACTTCTAAAGGAGTTTTGCAGTTGTTATCTGCAAGGCCAATTCTCTTAGACACCCTAAAAACATGAGTATCGACGGCCATTGTAGGTTGATTATAAATTACCGAAGCTATTACATTTGCTGTTTTTCTTCCAACACCAGGAAGCTTTTGCAGGTTTTCCACGTCGGAAGGAATCTGTGAATTGAAATCATTCACAAGCATCTTTGCCATTCCCATCAGATGTTTAGCTTTATTGTTAGGGTATGAAATACTTTTAATGTATTGGAAAACTTCCTCCGGGCTGCTGGAAGCCAGATGTTCAGCGCTTGGAAATTCTGCAAACAAAGATGGTGTTATTGAATTTACCCTTTTATCCGTGCATTGGGCACTTAAAATAACAGCAACCAAAAGCTCATAAGAATTAGTGTAAACTAATTCAGTATCAGCTTGTGGTTGATGATGGGAAAAATATGCAATAAATCTTCTAAATCTCTCTTTTTTGTGCATCCAATTATTTTGGATTAGGAACAGTGCGCAAATTTAGAGATTTAGAATAATTTAATACATTTTCAATAACTCTTTTGCCAGGAGTTTTAAATCCTTTGTCCAATGATCTTTTTACAAAAGCAAGATCTTGATAGATTACTCTTGCCTCTTCATTAAAAAGAAAGTCACTTTCAATTAGCTTGTTTTCTTCCTCCGAAGTCTCTTTATAAAGATATCTGATAATTTCATTGTGGGTAGAAGTTTGGATCATAATTTATATTGTTTTTAGTCATCTGCTTCCTCAGATTGATGAGTGCATACCGCATTCTTCCCAATGCTGTATTAATGCTTACTCCTGTAGCTTCAGCTATTTCCTGAAAGCTCATTTGCATGTAATGCCTCATCAAAAGCACTTCTTTTTGTGGTTCTGGGAGCTGCTGAATAAATTCCCGAAGGCTGGCATGTGTTTCTTTTTGAATTCTTAAAGATTCAGTCGACTCTTCAGCAAACTGAATGGTATTAAACACACTTGAACCATCTTCCATTATAATCGTAGGATATCTCTTTGCTCTTCTGAAATAATCTATAGCCAGATTATGTGCTATTCTTAATACCCAAGGAAGAAATTTTCCTTCTTCGTTGTATCTGCCTGATTTAATGGTATCTACAACTTTAATAAGGGTATCCTGAAGCAAATCTTCAGCGATATAAGTATCCTTAACAATTAAATAAATGGTAGTATAAATTCGAGAACTATGCTTTTTTACTAATTGAGCAAACGCATCCTCATTACCGTTTTTGTACAGCGTTACTAAAACGCTGTCGCTTAACTCTTGTTTTTTCATCAAATGTTACAATAAGGTAACGTAGAGGTTTATATCATAGTATCTGGGGTATGGATTAAGAGATAAAAATTTTCTGTTGATTGTAAATGTATAAAATTCATTTAAAGAAAGCAACACCTGATTTTTAAAACATAACATTCTTTAACTTTGAGAGTTTTTAAATTAAGTGTTTGATAAATGAGCAGTAGCAAAAACGATACCATAGATAATCTAGATCCAAAAGAGTTTATTATAATAAAAGGCGCCAGGGTAAATAATCTAAAAAACCTTAGTGTAGCCATACCTAGAAATAAATTAGTGGTGATAACCGGTCTGTCGGGATCAGGGAAGTCTTCCCTGGCCTTTGATACTCTTTTTGCAGAAGGCCAAAGGATGTATGTCGAGAGTCTGAATTCCTATGCCAGGCAATTTCTTACCAGGATGGAAAAACCTGAAGTAGAATATATAAGAGGTATATCCCCTGCAATAGCCATAGAACAAAAGGTAAATACCAGAAATCCCAGATCCACGGTAGGCACCTCAACTGAAATTTATGATTATTTAAAATTGCTTTATGCAAGAGTAGGTAAGACTTTCTCACCTGTTTCAGGAAATCAGGTAAAGAAAGATACGGTGACAGATGTTGTAGAATATATCTTTTCTTTTGAAGAAAATGATAAGGTAATTATCAGTTGTCCATTAAAGATAAAAGAAGGCAATACCATAAATAAGGAGCTAAATCTGCTGCTTCATAAAGGCTTTACCCGAATCCTGCTAAGTGAGCAAACTACATTTATTGAAGATGCCATCAAGGAAGAAATCTCAATGGATGCTAATGAAATTGAAATCCTAATAGATCGTGTTACCATTATTAGAGAAGACGAAAATACTCAGTTTAGAATTAGTGATTCTGTGAGTACGGCTTTCTTTGAAGGAGAGGGGATTTGTCGGGTCAATATAGTTTCGAAGGATAAAAAGGAGTTTTCAGATAAGTTTGAATTGGACGGAATAAGGTTTGAAGAGCCCAGTGTAAATTTATTCAGCTTTAACAATCCTTTCGGCGCTTGCAAAACTTGTGAAGGATTTGGTAAAGTTCTTGGCATAGATGAAGATCTTGTTATACCAGATAAAAGTCTCTCTGTATATGAAGGAGCAATTGCTCCATGGAAAAGCGAAACTTTTGCTCCATGGTTAACACCTTTAATCAAAAATGGAATAAAATTCGATTTTCCTATTCATCGGGCTTATTATGATTTAACTGAAGCGGAAAAAAATCTTTTATGGACAGGGAATAATTATTTTGATGGAATTAATGCCTTTTTTGACCATATCGCTTCTAAGCTTCATAAAATTCAATACAGGGTTTTGCTTTCCAGGTACAGGGGAAAAACAGTTTGCCCTGAATGCCGGGGAACCAGGTTAAGAAAGGACGCTTCTTATGTGAAGATCAATAATAAATCTATTTCTGATTTAGTCCTGATGCCGATTGATGAGCTAATACTGTTTGTTTCTGATATTCAGCTCGAACCTTTTGATAAAAAAGTTGCTGAAAGGATTTTGGTTGAAATTAGCAACCGGTTAAAATACCTGGAAAAAGTAGGTCTAGGTTATCTTACCCTCAATCGCCTAACCTCCACTCTTTCAGGAGGTGAATTTCAACGAATAAAACTTGCTACTTCACTGGGCAGTGCATTGATAGGTTCAATGTATATTCTCGATGAACCTAGTATAGGTCTTCATCCACGTGATACAAACAGGTTAATAGAAGTATTGACCTCCTTGAAAAAAATGGGAAATTCGGTAATTGTGGTTGAGCATGAAGAAGAGGTAATGAGAAATGCAGATCAGATAATAGATATTGGTCCGGAAGCGGGAAGCAATGGAGGAGAGCTGGTCTTTCAAGGAACAATTGCCCAATTGACCGATAGTAAAAATGGATCCATAACTTCTGGCTATCTGAATAATAAAAATAATATTCCGATTCCGTCTAAAAGAAGGAAAAGCAGGGATTTTATTGAAATCATGGGGGCGAGGGAAAATAATCTGAAACACTTTGATGTGAAAATTCCACTTGGGATAATGACCGTTATAACTGGGGTTAGTGGTTCGGGTAAGTCCACCTTAATAAAAAAGATACTTGTTCCAGCTTTATCCAAAATTTTAGGACAGTCAAGTGAGGCCACGGGAAAATTTGATAGATTGGAGGGAAGTATTCAAAAAATAACTCAACTTGAGTTTGTGGATCAAAACCCGATTGGAAAGTCTTCCCGGTCCAATCCTGTAACTTATATTAAAGCCTATGATGCGATACGGGAGGTGTTTGCTTCCCAAACTTTATCAAAACAAAGAGGGTATAGACCTTCTCACTTTTCTTTTAACGTAGACGGAGGAAGATGTGAACTTTGCCAGGGCGAGGGAGTTACAAAAATTGAGATGCAATTTATGGCAGACATTTATTTAAAATGCGAAAGTTGCAATGGAAAAAGGTTCAAAGATGAAATTCTGGAGATCCAGATTGACGGCAAAAATATTTCGGATGTACTGGATATGACAGTGGAAGATAGCTTACAGTTTTTTAAAAATTATCCACCCATTATCTCTAAACTGAAGCCTTTGCTTGAAGTTGGTTTGGGTTATATAAGACTTGGACAATCTTCAAACACCTTGAGTGGTGGAGAGGCACAAAGGGTTAAGTTGGCTTCTTTTTTAAGCAAGGGAAATCTGAATAGTAAAGAACATATTTTATTCATTTTTGATGAACCAACTACAGGACTTCATTTTCATGATATCCATAAATTGTTAAAAGCTTTGAATGCATTGGTAGAGCAGGGAAATTCAGTCGTGATTATTGAACATAATCTTGATATTATTAAATGCGCGGATTGGATAATTGATTTGGGACCGGAAGGTGGAGACAAAGGCGGACAATTAATGTTTGAAGGTACGCCCGAAACAATGATTAAATTGACAAACAATTATACAGCTGATTACTTAAAATCAAAATTTTAATGGAAGAGGTTTTGTCTTTTATCCTATAATTTAACCTTATTGTTCCTATTTTTGGACACTATAACTAGATCAAAACATGATTCAAAGAATACAATCGCTTTTTTTATTGGGAATAGTAATTTGCATGGTACTGTTTTTAATTTATCCTATCTGGGAAAAGGCGGATACTACCAAAGCAAAGGAAAGAATAGAACTGGATGCATATTCTTTAACCAAATATTCTGAAGGTAGAGAACAAATGATCCAAAATACTTTATATCTCGCGATATTGGCAGTTATAATTGCAGGGCTATCTGGTTATGAATTGTTTAGCTTTAAGAACAGGATTTTGCAGCGAAAGATCGGCGCAGTAAATTCTTTGCTTTTGGTAACCTTGCTGGCGATGAGTTATTATCTTGTTTTTTCAGGAATGAGGTTATTTAATCCCACGGAAGATGGCACATTTGAAATCGGATTTTTTCTAATTATTATTTCAGCTGTGCTTAATATTCTAGCAAACAGATTCATTATGAGAGATGAAAAGTTGGTAAGATCTGCCGATCGAATGAGGGATTAGATTTGTTTCTTTTAATCGGAGGATGTCCTTTCTCGTCTTGCTAAATATATTTCAGCATTTTGCGTTTTTTTAGCAAATGACTTGTGAATTCGGGGATAAATTTAATAAAGCTCATTCCCTTAAAATCAGGTCAACGCAGCAACTTATCCAAGCGAACAAAATCATAATCCCCGCTTTTTATTTCTTTTATCAACTTATCCAATCTGAAGTAAAACTTATCTTTTCTTCGGGGATCCGTTCCGATATGTATTAATAGTATGAAGCCATTTAAACCATTTGGATCCTTTGCCTCATATTCTATTATAGAATTATAAATTTCCTCTGAAGACCTATACCTTTTCACCATCTCAGGATAAGTATAATCGGCTGTTGAACGTGTACCTGGTGAAAAATTTATAAGCTGCAACCCTGCTTCAGATGTCCATTTTGTAATGGTGGAATTGTACCATTCATAGGGAGGCAGGAAGTAAAGTGCATCCGATTTCTTTATCCCAAATGCAGCCATTCTTTTATAGTTATTTTCCAGGTCCTGTTTAAATTCCTTTTTACTCACCAGCAGACTGTCAACCTTTTCCCAGTCCGCATACAAAAGGTGTTTGTCTGAATGGGCACCCATATAATGTCCGTCATTTTTTAATTGTGTTATCAAGGATTTGAAGGCAGGATTTGTATAAAAATTTCCTGTGAGGAAAAAAGCAGCTGAAACATTATTCTTCTTTAATACCTTTTGTATAATCTCTCCTCCATCTGCAAATTCATCGCTGGTAAAAACCAGGGCAAGTTCCTTTTGTGAAAGGTCTCCTCTGACAATTGCTCCATGGGAATCTTTAACTACCTTTTTGCCGAAGATCGGCCTTTCTTGTATTGCCGCAGTGATAAATACTAAGAACAAACAGGCAGCTATTTTTTTGAACGTTTTCATAGATGACTGAAAATAATGATAAAATTACTTTATCCTACTATCCCTCTCCTTTCGTAAATCTGAAAATTATTAAGTCCAGGGTACCTTTATTTTTACCTCCTGATAGGGGAAATGTAAAAATTAATGGTAAAACCTTTGTGAATTGTTGGTTTATAATTCTGGTATTCATTGTATATTTTTATCTTCAATATTTAAATCCTTTTTCTGGTTACTTAAAAACTTATATAAATGAGAATAATATCATTAACCCTAATTTCCATAATACTTTTATCCACCTTTTCATGTAACCTGAGCAAAAAGCCGGAAGCCCCCGAAAGACCGAGAGAGGCTTGGGTAATACGCTCCGTTTTGGATAAGAAACCAAGAATGATAAGTATTGCTTTAAGCGATAAACTTTGGATTGCCTACAATACTCAAACTGCTTCATTATATAAGGCATGGACGGGAGGAATAAATTTTGACGGGCCGGTATATACCTCTGCCCATGGTCCCCAGCCTACCAGTCAAGGAATTACCTACTTTGAGCAACCTGATAGTGTCCAGTTCATTCTTATAAAAAATGGCGCTGAAATGCCTGCCGAGGTAATTTATAAAGGACATACTATTCTTGACAACAAAGTCACTCTTAAATACGAACTAAAAAATGAAGGGCAAAACATCGTAGTAGAAGAGACCCCTGAAGTCCTTCCAAAAGAAGGCGACCAAGTGGGATTTGAAAGAGTCTTTACGTTAGCCAATGTTCCGGCAGGCGTTCAGGTTGGTATAAAAATGAACCTCAATTCGATGCCTGAAGCCAATGCCTTTACTACGGATGGTAAGTTCAATGTCTCCCGATCTTCTGACCAAAGCCTTGAAAATAAAACCTTCTATTCAGCAGAAGGAACCCTTGTTTTAAATAACAATGACGAGACAAACTTTTCTGTAACCCTGATACCAATGCCGGTAAAAGTCACGGCTGAAAAACTTGCCGGTGAAGCCGCTGTAATGGAGCTTATGGCTAAAAGCGACTGCAACACCTGTCATAATAAGGATGTAAAAACCGTAGGTCCTGCTTATATGGAAATCGCCAAAAGATATGGCAGCACTGAAAATATACGGAATGAACTGGTAGCTAAAGTAATCAAAGGAGGAGCCGGAAACTGGGGACAAGTACCAATGACTCCCCATCCAACCCTTAGTAAAGAAGATGCTGGCACTATGGTTTCTTATATTCTTGCCCTGGATGCAGACCAGGAAGTAAAGAAAACTTCTAAACCGTCTGTTCCCAAATTGGACTATGAAATTGAGTTTAAAGCAATAGCACCTGGGACGATCGATCCTCAGGAAGAAAAAAAGGGAATTGCATTAAATATCTATCAGTTCAGTGAAGCTATTAAAGATTTTCCTGAAATTAACGGGGAGATGCTGCCTGTTTCCTCAGGTTCTATCAATGCCCTTCACGCTGATGACAATGGTTTTGGAGAATTGAAAAACAATTTTGCCATACATGCCACCGGTTTTATCAATATAAAGAAGGAAACAAATATTGTCTTCAGATTGGTGAGTGATGATGGCGCACTTCTTTTCATTGATGATAAATTAATTGTAGACAACGGAGGTTCTCATCCAATGGAACCTAAAGACGGTGAGATTATTTTAAAGAAAGGGAAACATCCTTTCAAAATAGAATATTTTCAGGGAGAGGGCGGAAAAGGCCTTTCATTGCAATGGCTGCCTTATGGAGCAAAAGAGTTCACGGTAATTCCTCCAGATGTATTTACATTTAAAGGAACGGCTATCCAAAAAACACAAGCAGTACCGCTGGATGCAGGGAAACAAGCTGCTCCCGGTGACGGTGCGCCTTTGGAAGCAGTTCACCCAAGTTTTGATCTTGCACAAGCACGTCCTGATGATTTCAAACCTAAAGTAGCAGGATTAGATTTTCTGCCTGATGGAAGAATGGTAGTGACCACATGGGATTCGCTGGGATCTGTATATCTGTTGGAAGGTGTACAAGGAAAGGACCCGGGTGCAATCAAGGTAAAAAGAATAGCTTTCGGACTGGCTGAACCTCTGGGGGTAAAAGTAGTAGATAATGAAATATATGTGTTGCAAAAACAGGAACTAACCAAGCTGGTAGACCTGAATGAAGACGACATTATAGACGAATATCAAACCATTTGTAATGGTTGGAAAGTATCTGCCAACTTCCATGAATTTGCTTTTGGATTGGTTTATAAAGACGGATACTTTTACGGTACCCTTGCAACAGCTATAAATCCTGGGGGAGCCAGCACTCAACCCCAAATTCCTGACAGAGGAAAAGTAGTTAAGATCTCTAAACAAGATGGCACCTTTTCATTAATTGCCAGTGGCCTTAGGACGCCAAATGGAATAGGCTTTGGCGTGGATAATGAAATATTTATAGCAGACAATCAGGGAGACTGGCTGCCTGCAAGTAAAATTGTCCATTTAATAGAAGGCGCATGGTATGGAAGCCGATCGGTAGATTTTAAAGGGACTGAAGGGTTAACAGAAACACAACCTGTAGTCTGGCTGCCACAAGATGAAATAGGAAATTCTCCTACACAACCCGCAGTATTAAACGTGGGACCATATAAAAACCAAATGATTCATGGGGATGTTACTCATGGCGGGATAAAGCGGGTGTTTGCTGAAAAAGTAAATGGTGCCTACCAGGGTGTGGTTTTCAGGTTTACACAAGGAATGGAAGCTGGAATAAACCGACTGGTTTGGGGACCGGATGGAGCGCTTTATGCCGGAGGAATAGGATCGACAGGAAACTGGCAGCATCTTGGGAAGTTGGGTTATGGTTTGCAAAGGCTAACTTATAACAATAAACCTGCTTTTGAAATGCTTGCGGTAAGGGCTAAACCTAATGGCATTGAAATCGAATTTACAGAACCAATTAAACAAGGTGCAGGCGAAAACACAAAGGATTACAACATCAGACAGTGGATGTATAAACCTACTGCAGAATACGGAGGACCTAAAATCAATGAGGAAGGTTTGTCAATAAAAAATATCACTCTTTCCGAAGACAGGAAAAAAGTATTCCTTGAGCTTAAAGGAATGAAACCAAAACATTTGGTATATATCCGTCTCAATAAGAACACGATGATAAGCGACGGCGGCCAAACCCTCTGGACAACCGAAGGCTGGTACACGATGAACAATATTCCTGCTAAATAACCTTAAACGGATGTCCAAAAAGTAAGCTTCCAGTCTTGCTGAATTTATTTCAGCACCTTAAGTCTCCACAAGGAAACGACTTAAAGATCCCGAAATAAATTCGGGAAGACTTTTCGGACATCCGTTTTATTTATTCACCCAAACTACTTTTTCATCAATTGGCTTTCTTGTACCTTTTGGAAGTTCAATAGAAGGATAACCTATATACAAATAGCCTAATAATTTATCATCAGGGTCCAGGTTAAAGAAAGGCTTGGCCTCTTCCCAGTAGGTAATTCCGCCGCTTCCCCAAAATGCTACCACACCATGCGCAGCAGCAGTAAGCATCATATTTTGCACAGCACAGGCTACGGCCTCTACCTCTTCTATTTCAGCAATCTTTTTTGATTCCTGACGCTTCATACAAATGGCAATCACATGGGAGGCATTTAAAGGGGTTTGCTGAAGTTTCTGATACTTATTTTCAAGAAAGGATTCTCCTGCTTTTTCTTTATATAGGCCTGCCTGAAACCTGGCCAATTTTTCTATTCCTTCTCCAGAAAAAACCATAAATCTCCAAGGCTCCGTGAAGCCATGTGTAGGCGCCCAGGTGGCATTTTCCAACATTTCCCTAACTACATTTTCAGGCACTATTTTTCCTTTAAGGAATTTCTCAGGTTTTAAACTTCGTCGCGAACGAATGAGATGAGTTATTTGCTCAGGGTCTATTTTCACTTTTATTTTATTTAAAATTTATTGGATTGAATTATAAATATCCTTCTATTATATTCAAAACTCAAAATTAAATTTTTTTAAAATGGAGACCATACTAGATCACCAATTAGAAGAAATATCGACCGAACACAAAAAAGTGGTCTATGGCTCTTTTTGGCTACGATTTCTTGCGTCTTTTCTTGATGGTTTAGTGATTACGCCCTTCACGCTGATTCTAATATTCTCTAAACTTACCGGGGCACCTGCCCTTTTATTGTCCTTATTTATCAATACCCTTGGACTGTGCTATAAACCTTATATGGAAACATTTTACGGCGCTACTCTGGGAAAAATGGCTTTTAAATTAAGGGTAGTAAATTCAAATTTTAAGAAAGCAAGTCTTAAAGAAATTCTGCTGAGAAATAGTCTAAGCCTGGTCCCATATGTTATTCTCTCTTTCGTTTACTTTTTTAATGAATTCGATTATGGAAGATTTAAAATTAAAGATTACAGGTATTCAAGCGAATATGGATCTTCTCAATGGTTGGTTTATTGTATGTATGCTATTACAATAGTAGATGGAATCTGTTTAATTTCGGATAATAAATATTATTTTAGAGCATTGCATGACCGGATTGCGAAAACTTATGTTATTAAAGAATAAGAAGAAATAACATTGACAAGAATTATGGCAACCAAAGACAAAAGAATTGATGCATACATTGCCAAATCAGCAACATTTGCACAAGCAATCTTAAATCATTTGAGAGCACTGATCCATCAGGCATGTCCTGAGGTGGAAGAAACCATAAAATGGGGAATGCCTCATTTTGATTATCATGGTGCTGCAATGTGTCACTTCGCAGCTTTTAAACAACATTGTGCTTTTGGATTTTGGAAAGCTTCCATAATGTCGGACCCTCACAATCTTTTTGAGAAAGAAAGCAAAACGGCTATGGGTAGTCTGGGTCAAATAAAAGCCCTTGCTGATCTGCCTTCCGACGAAATTTTAATCAAGTATATTAAAGAAGCTGCACGCCTTAATAAAGAAGAGGTAAAGCTTCCTTCCAAAAAAGCTTCTGAATAAAAGGAATTGATTGTTCCCGATTATTTCTTTGAAGCAGTAGGAAAAAATACGGATGCTTTAAGAACTTTTGAAAGCTTTAGCTATACTAACAAAAAGGAATATGTAGAATGGGTAACCGGGGCAAAAACCGATGAAACCCGGCAGCAAAGGCTTTCAACTGCTGTAGAATGGATGGCAGAAGGAAAAGTAAAAAATTGGAAGTATATGAAATAATGAATGAGCGAAAAATGAATATCAACAATCAAAGCTTCGCCAGTAACAGTAAGGGCTAAAGCCCTGATTGGTTTTTGTGCTTTCTTTATCTCCACCCTTCAGGGTGGAGATATTAAAGATGATTTCTTGAATTATTCATGATTATAATGCATTCTGAATAGCTATCCTGTGGGATGAGGGAAAAATTATCGCTTAGTCTCGGTTGGGTTTTCTTTTTCCTTTGGCTTCCTATCTTGATCTTATGCTCGAAATATTCTGAATTGGCTCGTCCTTTAGGACGAGGGGCAGGATTAATATACATAAAATCAGAGCTTCATTCCTTTATAACTCTGCCGGAGGTTGATTAGATTAAAAAAAGAGGAGCCAGGAAATTGTTAATCCTGGCTCCTCTTTTATATATGGTTTAAGATGATTTATTTGCTCAATTTCTTTGGCTCTTTTAAATTAAATGCTGCTTTCACCTCCTCAAAGTTTGAATAATCAATCGGCATTTTTCTGAAGTTAGGAGACTCTGCTGCCGGAACTACCACAATCCGTGCGATTTCGTTATCAAAATGATCTAAATTAGGATCAAGTGGAAAAGAAGCCTCCGCAAAAATATTTACATCATCTACTGTAAAATCATAATTAAGATTTAAAGTACCAGCATCGCTAAAGAAACTTACAGGCATTAGCCTCCAAAGATCCTTTCCGTCTACCTCGCCATTAAGTAAATAGACCAATACTACATCTTCCCACAAAATTTCATCCCCCGGAGGAAAAGTATAAACCTGGCTCCAATTATTTCCGGAGTTCAGATCAAATTCAACCTCATACATCAGCCCAACAGTAACAATACCTGGGTTACCTTGTGGGCCAGGAGGGCCTGGTTCTCCTTCACAGGCTAAAAAAAATGGGACGGCTAGCATCCAAAGTAAAGCGGGTTTAAATCTTTTCATATCAGTTGTTTTTGCTATAAAACTTCCTTGTACAAATATTAAGCCGTATTTGAAATGATACTTTAATTAATTGATTTATACATATTTAATTATTTCAAAAATTTTGAAGGGTCAAGATTTATACTTGAAGGAGGAGCATCATTTATTGAACTCCCCCACTCTTTGTTGGGCCGATTTCCCATTACCATTTCCAACGTACCTCCGTTCATTAACTCAGTATGTGTAAACCATGGCTCTTCCAAAGGCTTTCCATTTAAGGTTATGCTTTGAATGTATTTGTTTGCTGCAGAATTATTTTTAGCAATAATGGTGAAGGTTTTATTCGAAGGGAGCTTAATGGTTATTTTATCAAATACCGGGCTTCCAATCGTATAAACAGGAATCCCCGGCGTAACAGGAAAAAAACCCATCATAGAAAAAACAGCAAAAGCAGACATTCCGCCACCGTCTTCATCGCCGGGAATGCCAAAGAGATTATCGGTAAAATAAGTATCCAAAAGCATCCTGATCCTTTTTTGAGTTTTCCAGGGTGAGCCCAGGTAATTATAAAGATAAGGTATATGGAAGCTGGGCTCATTTCCCATAGAAAATTGCCCAACCAATCCCGTCGCATCAGGAAATACATCCCAGAAATGGTATTTGCTTTTCGGCAATTCTTCCCTGAATAACTGATCCAGTTTTGCTTCTGCTTTTTCCCTTCCGCCCATCAGCTCAAACAGTCCATCCAAGTCATGCCTTGCATTCCAATCATAAGTAAATCCGGTGTTTTCTGTAAAATAATCTCGGCCTCCCTGCCCACCCGAGAATTCGGGATCAAACGGTTCTATCCATTCTCCTTTGTCATCTTTTGGCCAGGCAAAACCTTTTTCTGCCCTAAAAACATTTTTATAAAAAGTGGATCTCTCCAAAAACAATTCTTTTTCCTCTTCCTTCCCTAAAACCCCTGCCATCTGAGCAATACACCAGTCATCGTAGCTATTCTCCTGAGTAACCGAAACAGCTTGTCGCCGGGCAAATGCGCTAACTTCAGTCACCGTTTCCTTTTCTCCGGGATGAAGCGCAGGCATATATCCGTTTTCAGTATAAAAAGAGTCAAGGGATGTAGGCGGTCCATTTTTATCCGGAAGCAAGGTCGCTTCCAGGGAATTCTTTTTTAGTCCTTCATAAGTCTTCTTAAGATCAAAATCCTGAATTCCCTTAAACCAGGAATCAGCTATCCATGCAGCGCCATGATTACCTGACATTACCGGAAAATCTCCGTAAAGCAAGGCAAAAGAGGGCATCCATCCGCTTTGCTCATACATTTTGATATGTGAAATAATTTTATCCTCCTGCATTTGTGGATTGAGGATGGTATACAATGGTTCTAAGGCAATATAGGTGTCCCACAACCAATTGTCTACATAAAAAGGATCGGATGATTTGTGAACCTTATGATCGTATGCGCTATAATACTTTCCATATTCATTAATATTGATCATTCGTTCATAACCTCTGTATAAAGCGGTGTAAAAAACCCTTTTTTGCGCTTCGGTACCTCCTTCAACCGTTATTTGTGACAACACCTTTTCCCAGGTATCCTGTGCATCTTTTTGTACCTTTTCAAAATTCCAGTCCGGGATTTCCTTTTGTAAATTTTCCTTAGCCTGCTCTACAGAAATAAAAGAAATTCCATACCTGAAATCAACAGATAGCGGCTCTTTAGAAAATTCTATTAAAATGTTTCTGTTTTTAGAATGGACCGCTTTAATATCTTTATTTACTTCCGCATAAAAGTAGGCTTTCATGCCCTTAAAATCTTCCATCCCTGTAAGTATTCTTTTCCCGTCCTGATTTATTTTCCCTTCATTTATTATCCCTAACCGAATAAAATGAGGCGAATTATCTTCAAAAGAAACCCTGAAATAACCGCTTCTTTCTGCAGGAGAAAACTCAATGACACCGTTAAGGTCTTCCAATCTTGTGGAATAGTAATAGGGAGTGGTTTTCTCCTGATCATAAGTCATTCTTTTATCCCACAATTCCTGGATTGAACTTCCGTCGACAGGCATAAAGGAAAACAAATGGGGATGGCGATGAGAAGAGATCGTCAAAGGAAAATAACTAATCTGGTCATCAAGCTGGTCCTTCTTATAAGGAAAGACACGAACCATACTGTTAGGAAGATGAATGGTAGGTCGGGTAGGAACCAAGAGAATGCCCACGCCGCCGATGGTAGGATCTACATAAGAAACATTGTTTTTCAGCGCCTGTCCAAAAATAGGGTATGAAAGGACAAGGAAAAATAAAAATCGCACAAGCTTCATCAATTCGAATTTAAAGTTTTGAAATAGCCATGACCATAATTTATTCAAACGAAGATGAATATTCAATGGCGTATTCCACGTGGCAATAAAAAAATTATATACACGTGAAAATAAGGTAAAACAAAGAATTATAAAACGATTACGAAATAGAAGCCTATGCGATTTTGATAAAAGAAGTTTTATAGCTTTTTATTTTTTCTTCCCGGACCTGCTTTTACCTTTTCCTGGATTTGTTGACTGTGGATGATGCGGATTGTTGGTGTTTTTTGTCCACCCTTTATGTTTTCCATTATCCTTTTTGTCAACTACGACAACAGCGCAGGAATTTAAAGAGACAATTAAGAATAAAAATAACAGGCCTGATAATAACCCTTGTATTTTGCTCATAGCGATATTTTTACATTAAGCTGTAAAAGTGGTATTAAAAAGGAAGATTAATAGTGAAAAGGATATCTCCAGGTGATATCTGTAATATTTTACGATAATTTCCTCTTAGCTTAAAAAAACAAATACACTTTGTGTGTACGCACACATTTTTTCTCTAAATTTATTGTTTTTAAGAGTGAGAATAAATATGTTTGAGCATTTACTGGGTATTTCTAAGAAAAACAGTCCTTGAGAATATTAATATTTAAAAGAATACTTCAGACAGAAATCAATAAAAAAATTAACCTTTAAATCTTCCTTATGAAACCATCATGTAATGAGGCATCACAAAAAGAAAAAATAGCAGATGGTTCCATGAGTACAATTAAAACTAAACCCATTTCACGAATGAAAAAAAGATTTTGGCTATTACTAGTAGCTCTAATATGGCAAATTAACCTACAATCTTTTGCCCAATCCGTCACCGTAGACTCTCTGGGACTTGTTCCTTTACCTTTAAATGTAAATATCTCTTCAGGTGAATATACGCTTCCCAATACAATCACCATATCTGCTAGTTCTTCCGATGAAACCAATGTGGCAGGATTTCTAAAGGAATACCTGGAGTACTTGGGAAAAAATGTAAATGTAACCTCTGATAATAATGCAACAATTAAATTAATAGCTACGGATAAATCAGTGGCTAATGTAGAAGGCTACGAATTGGAGGTAAATAATGATGGAATTACCATCAATGCCTCTTCAGGGGCAGGATTGTTTTATGGTGTGCAGACATTGATACAGCTTTTACCCGT
>DASPJL010000025.1:0-11848 GCA_035628645.1 Cytophagales bacterium
TTGATGAGAAACAATGCAAAAAATGCGATTGATGGTTTTGGAAGAGATTTGGAAACTGACATTGATAGTGGAGAATATATTGATCCTGATAATTTAGAGTATTCAGAACTTAGATGGGGAAAATATAAAAAAGAACAAACAATTTTTTACTTACATGGGACATTGCCAATTTTTGACACTGGAATAAATATTGTAAAGGTTGAATATGACAATGAGCACTTTTTATTGGAAAACGTAAAAGATCGAATTGACCAGAAGCAATACCCAATCTTCGTTACTGCTGGAAATGGAAAGGAAAAGTTAACTCATATTATGCACAATAAATACCTATCTTATTGCTATGAAAGATTGTGTCACATTGAAGGTTCATTAATAACTTTTGGATTTAATTTCGGACCTTATGATACGCATATAATAGATGCAATAAACATTGCTGCAAAAATGGGGCGAAAACAAGCTGATAAATTATGGAGTATTTATATTGGAGTGTTTAGCGATGATGATTTAAAGCATATTATGGAAATTAAAAATGATTTTAAATGCAAAGTAACGCCTTTCAATGCCAGGACCGCAAACATTTGGAACCATTAACCGAATACAAAAGGATAGGATAAGTTGAAAGCTAATTCAAACGATAAGGAAATTTGGATTGTATTGTATTTTCCTGATTTGCTTTAATAAAGTGGTGAAAAGAATTTAAAACTGGCGAGAAGTAACTATTTAAGGCTTATTGAATTTTGTGTGTTGCATTTAACTTGTTTTGTAAATACCTTGGGGAATGTAATTGCGTATAGACGCCGGTTATGTAGTACTATATGTAATAATTGCGTCAATAACCAAATTAGCAGCAAGGCTTTCAAAAATGACACCATTCCATGATGTACCAATCTAAATACTCTGACACCACTCCTTTGCCGCCACTTCCATTAACAAATGAATCGAGCTGCCAACGCTGTAGACTGAAATGCTTCTACTACTGTTTAGAGACCGCCAAGAAAACTAATACAGCGAAACAGACAATTGAACTCATCAACAATATCATCGATGAATATGGTGTAAATGTAAGGACCTACTGATTGACACCGAAACAAAAAAGAATAAGTAATGAACAAAGAACAAAGAATAACCAACAATATAAAAGTGCCGAACAAAGATTTGGAAGCATTGAAAATACACTTTCCGCATTGTTTTGACAAAGACGGAAATTTTCAATTTGAGAAATTCAAGAATAGCCTGAGTGAAAAGGAAATAAATTTTTCTACTGAAAGTTATGGTTTGGACTGGCTCGGAAAATCTTATGCAAGATTATTGGCAAGCGACCCAGCAACAACTTTGTTAAAAGCTGACGATACACATAATGCTAAACCAGAAAACACTAACTCTGAAAACTTGCTCATTAAAGGCGATAACTTGGAGGTGCTAAAGCATCTTACCAATGCTTACTACGAACAAGTAAAAATGATTTACATCGACCCACCTTACAATACAGGTGGCGATGGGTTTATATATGATGACAACAGGAAATTTACGGCAAAGGAATTACAACAATTAATTGGAGTTGATGCTGAAAAAGCAAAACGAATTTTAGATTTTACAAAGCAAAAAAGTAATAGCCACAGTGCTTGGTTGACTTTTTTATATCCGCGCTTGTATATAGCAAAGCAATTGTTAAAGGATGATGGAATTATTTTTGTTTCAATTGATGATAATGAAGTTGCGCAATTACGTTTATTATTGGATGAGATTTTTGGGGAGGAGAATTTTATAGCTCAAATTATTCAAAATAAGCTCAATTCTAAAAATGATACCGATAATATTCAAAAGAATCATGAGTATGTGGTATGTTATAGGAAAAATCCAATTTTTAAAGAATCATCGGATGCAAAAGCTTTGCTTGAAAATAAAAAGGTAATTACTACAGAGGTTTTTAAAGAAGGTGAAAGATACTATATCATTAATGATTCAATAACTACTAGAGGAGATGGTGGTACTTTAAATTCAAGGAAGAATTTAGGTTATACTGTTTATTTTAATCCTAATACATCTGATTTTATAGGTGTACAAGATTATGATCTTGACCTTGCTCTAACTTCTAATGAAGAAAATGAGGTATATAAAGACGATAGTAGTTTAATAGCAGAGGGTTATATTAAGATTAGACCACCGAAGGTACGAGGCAAATTAGGTGCTTGGACATGGGATTTAAAAAATTTTAATAATTCTAAAGATCAAATTCTTATTAAGAAGACTAGAAATGGATATTCAGTTAAAAAAAGGACATTCATACCCTCGAAAGATGTAATACTTAAAGAAGGACGCTACTATTTTACATATATTGAGACAACTAATAGTAGAAGTATTATTGAATTCTCAACAAACGAGGGCGCTTCACAATTATCAAGTCTTTTAGAAGCGGAGGGAGTTTTTAATAATCCAAAAAATGTAGACCTTCTCCAATATTTAATTTCCCTGGTCCCCCAAAATGATTTTATATGTTTAGATTTCTTTGGAGGTAGTGGTACCACCGGAGATGCGGTCTTGCAAATAAATGCAAAAGATGACGGCACTCGTAAATTTATTTTAGCTCAGCTTCCTGAACTAATAGACCCTAAGAAAAACAAAGCTGCATACGATTTTGTAAAAGATGAATTGAAAGCTGAACCAACAATTTTTGAAATCACCAAAGAGCGTTTAATAAGAGCTGCTGCAAAAATTAGAAAAGAAAATAATGATTATAACGGAGATTTGGGTTTTAAAATCTTTGAAACTACTCCAATTTGGGAAGATTATGACTTTGAAGCAACCGAATTGGACAATCAAACCAAATTGTTTGATGAAAGCAAATTGAACGAAGATGACATCAAAGCATTGCTTACCACTTGGAAAACGTATGACGGTATTGCATTAACTCAAAACTTAGCGCATATGGATTTAAGCGGTTACACCGCTTATTATGGCAACAATAAATTGTATTTGATGAACAAAAGTTTCAGCACTGACCATTTAAAAGCATTGCTGGAAAAAATAGATTCGGACAAGAAATTCAATCCTACTTCCATTATCTGTTTTGGTTATCACTTTGAAAGCAAGAATTTGAGAGAACTTTCTGAAAATGTAAAGTCCTACGCCAACAAGAAAAATATTGATATTGACTTTATAACAAGGTATTAATATGAAGGGATTTAATTTTGAAAAGAATCTTAACCATCAATCACACGCAGTAGATAGCACTATTGCAGTGTTTGAGAATATTAGCCTTGTTCAGCCAACCGAAATAGATAAAAACTTCATTAATCCTGCACTTAATTATATAACCGAAAGAACATATCCTGAAAACATAAGAGCCATCCAGGAAGATAATGGTATAAATGAAAAGATAAAGCGGAGCAGCAACATCATTGACATAATGATGGAAACTGGAACGGGTAAAACCTACACATACACTAAAACAATTTTTGAACTCAACAAACACAACGGTATTTTCAAGTTTATTGTAGTTGTGCCTACCCTTTCCATTAAAGCAGGAACTATTGATTTTCTGAAATCTGACAGCAGTCGTGAGCACTTCAAAGAGCAATACGGTAAAACACTTCACTTGCACATTGTAGAAAGTAAAAAGAATAATAAAAGCAAGAAATCATTTATTCCTCCAGCCGTTACAAGCTTTGTAAATGCAGGAAATTTTGAAAAAAACAGTATTCAGGTAATGATTATCAATGCCGGTATGATAAACTCCGAAACAATGCAAAAGAGTTTTGACAAAGGGCTATTTGATAGATATACCGTTCCCTTTGATGCCATTGGCGCAACTAAGCCGTTTATGATTATTGACGAACCACACAAGTTTGTGCATGGCAATAAAACTTGGGAGAATATTCAAAAAATGAAGCCCCAGTTCATTCTTCGTTATGGAGCTACATTTCAAGGTTATGAAAACCTAATTTACACTTTGACCGCAGTTGATTCATTTAACAGAAACTTAGTGAAGGGTGTTATCGGACACATCACAGAATTTGAAAGTGGCAAAAATGCGATTGTGAAATTCATTGATTCAGACGGCACAGAAGCGAGTTTTGAATTGTTGGAAAATGATAAACGCAAAACAGTTACCATAACCAAAAAGGAAAGTCTGAAAAAGATTCATTCCGAAATGACCGACTTAACAATTGAAAATTTGAACAAAAGCACGGTTGTTTTATCCAATGGTTTGGAAATGAAAAAGGGTGATAAAATTAATCCTTATTCGTATGCTGAAAAGTTGCAGGAAACAATGATTCAAAAAGCAATCAAGCACCATTTTGAAATCGAAAAAACTTTATTAACAAGAGATGTAAAAATAAAACCCCTTACGCTGTTTTTCATTGACAACATCGACGAATACAGAAACAAAAACGGTTATATCCGTAAAACCGTTGAAGAATACATTGAATTGGAAATAAAGGAATTGCTGAAAACTGAAAAGGATGCTTTCTACAAAGCTTACCTTGAAAAAACATTGCTTGACCTTTCAATAACACACGCAGGTTATTTCTCCAAGGATAATACAGAAAAAGACGAAGCCATTGAAAAGGAGATTAACGAAATCTTACACGATAAACAAGCAATGCTTGATTTAGAAAATCCAAGACGTTTCATCTTTTCAAAATGGACATTGCGTGAAGGATGGGATAACCCAAATGTATTTCAAATATGTAAACTCCGAAGCAGTGGAAGTGAAATTTCAAAACTGCAAGAAGTAGGTCGTGGTTTGCGTTTGCCAGTAAATGAATACGGCAATCGTGTAAAAGACGAACAATTTTATCTCAACTATTTTGTTGACTTCACAGAAAGTGATTTTGTTGATAAACTAGTAAATGAAATCAATCAGAAATCAGGAGCAATATCAATAGAAGTTGTTCCTGACAAACTTTCTGATATAATGATTAAGAAAATTTGCGAATTATACGAAACAACCGAAGATGAACTTTTAGAAGTCTTGGATTCAAATAATGTTATTACAAGAACAAACTCTTTCAAAACGGGTGGCTTTGATTTTATTAAGCAAAACTATCCAAGAATTTTTGAAGGCGTTAATTCTAACAAAGTCCGCAAAGCAACAGACCTGAAAAAGAAATTGGTTGTTCGGACAGAGAAATATCACGAATTAAAAGACCTTTGGGAAAAACTCAATGAAAAAGTAATTCTCGAATACAAGTTTGAAAGTGAAGATGGATTTAGACGATTGTTTACGGACTTTTTAAAAGCACAAAGGGAAACTTTCAAATCAGGCGGAATCAATGAAAGAACTTCAAAGATTGAAATTAAAGATAACAAGGCAGTTGCAAACGAAGCAGAATCGATTTATGATCGAAAGACTTCAACCATTTCAATATTGAAATACAGCGATTTTCTGAAAGAACTTTCAAGAATTCTAAGTATTAACATGAAGACACTTCATCAATCATTCCTTGAAGCAGGAACAGATATAAATAAATACCTTAATCAAACAACGCTTCGAATATTTAAACAAAACTTTGATCATTACTTGATGGCAAATGCCATTGACAAATTTAGCATAGAGTATAAAAAGGTTTCAAACAATATTCACCCAACCAAGCTAACAGATGAGACTGGCAATGTTCTCAAAGAGATTTCCTCCTCTGATGTCGGCGTTTTGCTTTCGGAAGAAGATGTTGCTAAATCTTACTTTTTTGATGAACTGTATTACGATTCTGACTTAGAAAAATCAAACATCAAAACTGAAATAAAGGAAGTAATTGTATTTACAAAGATACCAAAGAACTCAATTAAAATTCCTGTTGCTGGTGGCAAAAGCTATTCGCCTGACTTTGCTTATGTACTAAAATTTAAAGACGGTGAGCAAAAGTTAAACTTTATCGTTGAGACAAAAGATGTAAATAGCAAAGATGGACTTAGAGACGAAGAAAAATTTAAAATTAAACATGCTGAAAAATTCTTTGACGGCAAAGTAAAAATTGAATTTAGGACACAGTTCAGCAACAATAAAATCGTTGACTTAATTAAAGAGATATCAGTTAATGAATAAGCCGACAGTAATAAGCCAACGCATTTTGCAAGCACGTTGTCAAAGCCGCACGAGCCAAAGCACCAACCAAAGCTTTGTCAAAGAGCTTTCAAAATCAACTTGGAACCAACTGACAACCAATACGAAAGAAGAACACCGAACCGATAACAGCCCCTACACGCATGCAGGGGTTTCGTGCTTCATAAGACAGGAAAGTGGTAAATTTAAAGTTCAGTTCTTCGTCGAAAGTTCAGTGCTAAAAGTCCCCCACTGTGTGTGGCTGCACAAACGTTAGTCAGAAGGTTAAAAGACAACCCAACCACACGATAAACAACGAAGAGAAAAAGAAAATTTAAATGGCATTTGAACCAGACAAAATAACCAAACAACATGTACTTGATGCAGTCAGGAAAATTGACATTGAGACTATTTCACTTGAACCTTCAACAAGGTTTGATGTACTTATTAACGATAAAGCCTATCCACCCAAAGAAGTAATGCGATATGCTCATGAATTAATGAACGGTGAGCACATTTGGGCGAGAAGTGGCGGTGAGCCAACTAACAAGTATCTTGTTGCATTAGGTTTCGACATTAAAAGTAAATCCAACTCAATTATGAATTCAGTAAGTACCACAGGTAATATTTGGAAATTAGGTTGTAATTGGGGAAGCGGCAAACCTAGCTTCTATACCTATATCAAAGAAAAGAACATTATTATTGGTGTTAAGGATAAAAAATACAGTATTGGCGATTTGATTGTTGTTACAGAAGGACATCGAGTAAAGGCAATTGCACGAATTAATGAGAACCCCAAACCAGTTACAGGCGATACAACGCTTAAACCTTCTTTTGATAATCTGGGAATTGAATATGACACTTGGGTAAACTACACAAATTCTGAGTGGTATGAACTTGAAGAAGACGATACATTTTCCTATCAGTTGCAACAAGGAATTTGTAAAGTTCAAAATAGAGACATCCGTAATAAGGTTATTGACCTGTGGAATAATAGAAATGCAAACTATTGGATATTCCAATGTAATCCAAGTGATTTTGATTTCGAAACTGCAATTAAGGACAACTTATTAGAAGACTGGAGTGTTTCTGCTCATAAAGACAAGATAAAAATAGGTGACAAGGTTATATTATGGCTTTCAGGAAAAAATTCAGGTTGCTACTCCCTTGCCAAAGTAACTAGCGAACCACAATATACCACTTACTCAAAAGATTCACACCTATGGAAAACAGAAGATAAAAATCCTCTTAAAGCAGGAATTAAAATCACACATAACATAATTGAAACACCTTTGCTTTGGAGTAAAATAAAGGGAACAATAGGATTAGAAAATTTGAAAGTCGGAAATCAAGGGACAAATTTTACAGCAACGAAAAGAGAATACAAAACTATTTTCAGCTTAATAAATAATTCAACTGCATCAACTAATAAAGCTGACATGCAAGCCAAAAATATTATTCTTTATGGACCTCCAGGAACAGGAAAAACATACAATAGCATTGATAAGGCTGTTGAGATTGCTTCACCGGAAAGATTTAATTTTAATAATCACAAGGCCAATAAAGATGTCTTTGACGAATTAAGAAGGACTGGACAAATCGAGTTTGTCACATTCCATCAAAATTATTCTTATGAAGATTTTGTAGTTGGTATTGCTCCTGATGTAACTTCGGGAACTTTGCGATTTGACAAACGAGAGGGAATTTTCAAACAGTTAGCAGAGAGAGCAAAGCAAAATTGGCTTTCAGCTTCAAACAAAAAGGAATTCAGCATCGACTTCAATTTTGTTCTTAATTCTTTCTTTTCGAAATTAATTGAGGAGGAGGTAAGTGAAGTTGAAATACCGATGAAAAGCAAAGGCTACAAGTTTAAAGTAACATCTATTGACATTGATGGCGGAAGGATAAAATTCACAAAACAAAGCGGAGGAACTGGACACGACTTACTTGTGAAAAATCTTAAAGCAATTTATGAGGGCAGTTTGGATTATGGTGTTGAAGGGTTAGGCGTTTACTACAATCCACTTGTAGAACATCTAAAAGAATTTGCTGAAACACTTGAACCCAAGAATTCAGCAGATGAGGAAATAAAAAGGTTTGTTTTGATAATTGATGAAATCAATCGTGCTAATATTTCAAAGGTTTTCGGAGAGTTGATAACTCTACTTGAGGATGATAAAAGGTTAGGAGAAGAAAACGAATTGAAAATCACTTTGCCCAATGGAGAAAAGGAATTTGGCATTCCGCCAAATCTTTTTTTCCCTTGTTGGTGTTCCACCTCACCGTTGTTGCGTGTTATCACCAACAACTCTCTTTCCAAGCTGTTACTAAAGTTTCCTACTCTCCCACATAATGGCTTAAGAATCCGAAGGAATCAATCCCATCATTATAAAATTTAGCCGATGAATAAGGATAGGACTCAGGAACAGAAGATAATTTCCAACTTTCCTGAACTGGGTTGTTATGGAGATAGGTCAATTTTTTCAGTAAAATTTGCTCGTTATATAGGTCGATAGACAAAGGATTTCTTTCCCAAATCTGATACTCCCTGTCTTTCGCTCCTACATAAAATTGCTCAAGAACCTTAGGATGGTTTGCTTTAAGATCAAACTTTATTTGTTGTGCAGTAAATTTTAGAAAGTCTGCCTGTACTCTTTCTCTCTTTAGTGTTTCGTTAATTTTCCAAATTAAGTGAATATGGTTAGGCATAATTACAAATGCATATACTTTAACTCTTTCTTCTTTAACTAAGAATTTTAAGCTATCAACGATGATATTCTTATACTTGTCAGGCTTTAAGAGCTTCTTCCATTCAAGGATGGTAGCTGTAAAGAATTGTGCATGATGATCATACATAATTTAAAGATGTTGCATTTATGGTTGGAAAGCAAGTTGTTGGTCATAAGACACAACAACGGAGGGTGGAGAGGAAAACCAACAAAGGGAGAAAGATTACCCCACTGTGAACCTGCTACCTTTGATTGGACATTAAGTTAAGCTAAAAAAATAATAACTTAACAATATGCCAAAAACAAGAAGAAAATACGACCGGGAGTACAAGTTAATGGTAGTAGAACTCAGCCATAAACGTACAGATCTAGTAGCCCTTGCAAAAGAGCTTGATATCAGAGCAGAATTAATATATAGATGGAAGCGTGAGTTTTCAGATAGAAAAGAAATAAGCTTTCCAGGCAATGGGAAGGTAGCACAAACGGATCAGGAAGCTGAAATAGCGAGGTTAAAAAAGCAGCTTAAAGATTCGGAGCTGGAAAATGCAATACTAAAAAAGGCGGTAGGCATCACGCTGTTCGACATGTTCTGAAGGGCATTTCGAACCCTAGATAAAGAGGATCTCCAGATCCGACAATTAGGTCGCAATTACTCTTCATAAACTCAATATTAACGGGTGAACGAATGGTTTTGACTTATTCATCTAAATGAATATTGATAGCTTAAATAAAGTGATAGAGAAATACAGTATCCCCGGTGAACGCCGGCTTAGGCTGGTCTTTTATTTCGAGCTGAATAAAGAACGTAACCTTGGTAATACCTCTGAGATTTTTAATTTCTTTAAGAGATACCCTGCAACGAATTTCATTATTTACAAGTACTGGCTGGCCAAACTTAAGCTGTTCTATACCATAATTTACTTCCATTTTAAGGTTCTGTACTTCAGCAACCTGTTTCCAGAAATAAGGGATAAGAGAGAGCGAGAAATAGCCATGTGCTATGGTAACTCCAAAAGGGCTTTCTTTTTTCGCTCTTTCTGAATCGGTGTGTATCCATTGATGGTCAAGCGTAGCATCGGCAAATTGGTTAATCCGCTGCTGGGTTATTTGAAGCCAGTCGGATACTCCGATTTCTTTGCCTAAATATGATTCGAATTCTTCATGACTTTTTATAACTACCATTGGCGCGTAAATAATGGGATGATTTGTTTTATACCTTGTTCGTCTTCTTTATAACTTATAATTACAAATATATAAGAAGCTCTCCAGCCTAATAGAGGAATTAACAAGAAAATTCATCGTTCCTCCGTCTGTTGTTGTAAAGATATCAATTAGCGGTTAGTTCAAGTGGACGCCTTGAACTAACGGGACCAACAACTAAAAAAGCCTGGAAGCATTGCTCCCAGGCTTTTCGATTTATCAACGTGGCAAGAATCAGTTACTTCAATTATTTGTATAATCCATTAATGTATGGGTTCAAAATGTCTGCGGCAGCCTGGCGCTTTCTTTTTCTTTTAAAGCCTCCTCGTCTACCGTTACCTGGCTTACGGCAGTCAAGACACCTGCGGCAACCGTTAGGTAGCTCGCAACAGTGGTGATTGCCAATGGCAAGGCAATAGGGGAGGCGAGTACAGTTCCTCCCACGGCGGCAAGCACAAGGCCGATGGTTCTTAATACTTTGAAAAATTTTGGTGTTGGCGCAGAGATTCTTTGCGCCAGGTTCATTTGGTTGGTTTTCATAAATTATAAGTTAAAAGTTTTTAAGTTTTGTTGTTAAGTTGGAAGTTGGAAGGTCGTCTGAACTGAAATTCCTGGAATGCGTAGAATTTTTGGAATTTAATCCCTAAATCCTCTAATCCCTACCATCCCAATTCTGACAATTTCCCCGGTCGCCGATTCCCGACACCTGAAAGCTGAAAGCTGACAGCTAACTGCTAATAGCTGAGCGCTGATCGCTGACCCCTGACACCTGATACCCGACACCTGACTCATACTCATCCATAAGCTCTTCAGGATAATCTTGTTCCAAATCCTCCTCCAGTGCCCTTACTTTAGTCGCTACTTCTATTTCTATCAGTCTCAGGTCCTTGGACAAAATCTCATCAATCGCTTTGAAGTTTTGTTCCTTGTTGGCTGTAAGTACTGTGGGTCTGTCGTAGGTCACTTTTCGGGTTTGTAGCTCGAAGGTAACAAGTGTGCCTTCAGGATAACTCCGGGAGATGTCGTCTTTCAGAAAAATAATCTCACTGCTGTTGCCAGGCAGGTTGCTAGTCGAGTAGGTAAGGAAGCCAAACTGC
Source organism: Cytophagales bacterium (assembly GCA_035628645.1). Lineage (GTDB taxonomy): Bacteria > Bacteroidota > Bacteroidia > Cytophagales > Cyclobacteriaceae > DASPJL01. Next base: position 11,070 of record DASPJL010000025.1, read on the forward strand.
TTGTGGTCCTTGCGTCCTGTGTCGGAGATAAATGCTGTTTTCAAGATAAGTTAAAAGTTAGAAGTTAAAATTTGGAAGTTCTGCTGCTAACCTCGTCATTGCGAGGAGGAAGGACGAAGCAATTCCCTGACTGCTGACACCGGATAGCTGATACCTAAATCTTTCTAAGCTAGACCGAGATTGCTTCGTTCCTCGCAATGACGGCAGGTTATTTGGCATCTTTGCTCACTGCCGATTCCCGACACCTGATTGCTGACACCTGATACCTAATACCTGTCCGGTTTTGACTATTACGCCGGTAACAGCGCAACGGTCATGTTTCCGGGCTTGTCTTTTACCTGGATCTGGTATTTGCTTGTGGCCACTTCGGCATTAGCGACTGTCGCAGTATATTCCCACTCGCCATTCGCATTTTCTATGGCCGGCCCACTTTCGATTACTGCATCATCAGCGCTCAGGATGCTTACAAATACAGACGCTACTCTAAAGTCGTCAGAAGCCTGTACCAGTATTTTGTCTGCTGCCTGTCCTGCATAACCTGATAAGTCTAGCTGATCTACTGTAGGCGCATTGAGGAAGTCCGTCATCGCAACCATGTAAGCGCTGTTCAGCTTGTCGGAGATTTTGGTGGCGTACGCTGCCTTAGAGGTTGGATCGAGCATCTGCCGCTTTGCATAGTTCACGGCCTTTTTAAATTTTTCTCTGACGGGCTTTTGGTTTTCGGTCAGCGTGTCGGTTTTCTTTGGCTTGTTTGCCATAATCACCCCGCCTCTCACCTG
>DASPJL010000026.1:0-38402 GCA_035628645.1 Cytophagales bacterium
TTCCTGCCGGTATTTTACAACCTCCGTTCTTTGACCCAAAAGCAGATGATGCAGTAAATTATGGTGGCATTGGGGCGGTAATCGGTCATGAGTTTACTCATGGATTTGACGACCAGGGAAGGCAATATGATGAAATTGGCAACCTTAAGGATTGGTGGACAAAAGAAGACGGCGATAACTTTTTAAAACGAGCCGAATTTGTTGAAAAACAATTTACAGGATATGAAGTTCTGGACAGTGTCTATATAAACGGAGCGCTTACTTTAGGTGAAAACATTGCCGATTTGGGCGGATTATCTATCGCTTACACAGCCCTCCAAAAAGCATTAAAAGAAAAAAATCCTGGGAAGATAGACGGATTTACTCCCGAACAGCGCTTCTTCCTGGCCTGGGCACAAATATGGAGAATGAATATCCGTGATGAGGCGTTAAGGCAGCAAGTACTGACTGACCCTCATTCTCCTGCCAGGTATAGAACCAACGGGCCTCTTTCCAATATGCCTGAATTTCATAAAGCTTTTAATTGCAAGCAGGGGGATAAAATGGTCAGTCCTGAAGAGAGCAGAGCCAAAATCTGGTAATAACCTAATCTTTCTGACTTTATAATAGTCAGATTCAAATTGACTTGTTGTCTGATAAAAGTGACTTGTTTTATTTTTCTAACCTTTTAGGTTGTTCAAGTTTTCATATTAAAATTATTTATTACATAAGACAGGAAATCAATTTATTAAAAAGTGAAATACAGTAAATAGAATAACTTTAAGGTCTATTAATACAATTTAAGAAAGTTCGATTTAAACTTATGATAAAGATATTTGTAATTGAAGATGATGAGCTCTTTGGCTCAGTTATTCAAAATAAGCTGGAGATGGAGAGCAACTACGAAGTAACTTTGTTTACAAGCGGGGAAGATTTTCTTAAAAACCTACATTTAAATCCTGACATTGTTACAATAGACTACAACCTCCCTGATATCACAGGAATCGAGATTCTTAAAAAAATCAACAATTACAATAAGAATATAATCACTATTATTCTTTCAGGACAAAACAATGTGGAGGTAGTCGTAGAAGCCTATAAAAATGGCGCCAATGACTATATCGTAAAAAACGAGAACTCCATTTTTGAATTGGCAAATAGTGTAAAAAATCTAAGTGCCAATGTCAATTTGAGGAAGGAAGTAGAATTACTGAAAGATCAGATCATTGACCGTAGTAAATATGACAAAATCATCGGCGAAAGTAAAGCCATTTTGAATGTGATCCGTCTTTTACAGAAAGTCGAAAAAAGCAATATTCTGGCGCTGATTACCGGCGAAAGCGGAACAGGAAAAGAAGTTATTGCAAGGGCACTTCATTACAATTCCATGCGAAAACGTGAACCATTTGTAGCATTGAATGTAGCAGCCATTCCGGAAGATTTGATTGAAAGTGAATTGTTTGGACATGAAAAAGGAGCTTTTACGGGCGCCGATTCTAAAAGAATAGGAAAATTTGAAGAAGCAAACGGAGGCACTATTTTGCTGGATGAAATAGGTGAAATGGACATCAATCTTCAGACTAAATTGCTTAGGGTATTGCAGGAAGGCGCTATAACACGCCTGGGAAGCAACAAAGAAATCAAATTGGATGTCAGGGTAGTTGCGGCTACCAATAAGAATCTGGTGGACAGAGTAAAAGACGGCAAGTTCAGGGAAGATTTGTTTTACAGATTACAAGGGATACTAATTCACCTTCCACCATTGCGAGAACGAGGAAATGATATCCTTCTGCTGGCAAGGCATTTTTTAAATCAATTCTGTATTCAAAATAAACTTGGTGCCAAAACCTTCACAAAAGATGCATCAGAAAAAATGATGAGCTATTCATGGCCCGGAAATGTGAGAGAACTGAAAGCTTTGGTGGAAAGAGGCGCGTTGATGAGCGAAGGCGACAAAGTATCGGTAGACGATTTAATGTTTACCCAGGAATTGTATTCTTAATTGTGTGATAATATGTAATGTGCTCATGTGAAGATACTGGATAGAACTTTTTGAGAGTTTAAACTCTCAAAAGTTTTCAGCCACATTTTGAAACTGTTTTTTTCAAATTTCTAAACGATCTCATTTCTAAAACCTGTACCTCACCTGAAATTTCAGGTCCGTCTTCTTATTTCCCTTTATTTCTTCTAAACCAGAACTTATGGTTTCTACATTCGAATAGGTCGTTCTTGAAGCTCTGACCCAGAAATCGATACTTCTGGTTAAATTATATTCTATCATCAGGTAATTTCTTATGCCGTTTCCATGAAGCGCGGGAACAGAAAAAGTGTACAAAAGATCCCGTTCATAAGCATACTGTCTGGACGCATAATCATCCGTATCAAAAATGCAATACCTGCCGCTTATTTTAAATTTTCCAACTTCAAAAACCACGTCCTGAATAATAGCCATTCCTTTTGAATGATAATTTCCCTGTTTAATTTCCGAAGATTGGAAGCGTGATTTCAATTGTAAGGATTTGAAAGGTTTGAAATCAAGATTTAGCAAAAAGTTGGTAGCGCTTTCCTCTTTCATGGAAGCGAATTCTGAATCTTCTCCGCTCGTATTTTTTTCTTTCACCTGGTTTCTCAATTGAACATAAAAATTAATTGTTTTGGCGGGCAGGTATGATAGTCTGAGAAGACATTCATTGCCGTGACTTGGAGCGTAAGTCTGATAACTTAACCATGGTTTGTAAAACCTATCGAAATAGGCCGTAAGAATAATCTTATTGATTGGTGCAAATTTTACCCCCAAGTAAAGACCTTCTTCATTGCTGTTTTTTGAGTTTTCACCAAATCCATTTCCATAAAAGCTGTGAAAATTCCTTGCATAGTTTCTGTAAACCACAGACATATCTATTTTAGGCGATAAACTTGCCATTACCCCCGAAACTATTCCTATTCCCCTGCTTTTTGACTGGGCAGCTTCTCCAAAAAAATTGAAATTCTGAATTAGGTAGCTATAATTAAAAGAATAAACGAAATTACGCTTTCCTGAAAAATCAAACTGATTGTAGCGGTTCGGCTTTTTTATAATTGAAAATTCATATTCCGTAGCAAGGAAAGTAATTCCAACATTTAAATTTTTATTAAGATTATAGGTGAGGTTTCCGCCATAATTTTGGGTGTTCATTTCCTTACGGGAAGATAGCTCAGTGGCAGTCCGATGTAGCCCTGAAATTTGAATGGAACGAACATAATCTTCGTCAAGGGAATCTGTTTTTGATGCAGCATCTTCATTAAGGTAGGAGTAAAAGGCGGTAAAATCCAAAGTACCAAATGAATAAGTAGCTGCTCCACCCCTGAAGAACCCGGATTCTACGACGGATGAATACGGCCTGATTCCTATATTATATCTTCTTAAAGTAGATACTGCTTCTGCACCTTTTCCGGGGAAAAACCCTGCGCCGAGTAGTAGGCCCTGTCCGAACTGAAGCTGATAATCCCCTAAAACCATGCTTTTAAATTTTCCTTTATTTTTTAGAAAAATGTGACCGGAGAAATAATCGAAACCATATTTTTTACCGGGAGGATTCCATTTCAAATTTTCTCCTGCATCTTTTTCGAAAGTTAGTCCCACACTGTAATGTTTTGAATTGGTTGCCCTAAACCTTCCGTATATTTTGCCTGGATCGCCATTATACCTGTTTTCTCCTTTTTCATAGCCTTTCTTTTTTTCCACGGTTGTTTCATATTTCAGAATAAAAAATTTATCTCTTTCAGAAAAATCCTGTATAAGGTTTTTATAATCGACGGCCTCTTCAACTTTAACAAAAGGGGAAAGCTTATCTATGGTAATCTTGTCAAAACCGCTTATGGTCTGCAATTCATAGATCGAAATAAATTTCCCTTGATTACCCCGGTATTCCATAAAATTATTCAACTGCAATTCGGACAAAATATACAGGGAAGCAAGTTCTTCTCTCCTTGCAGTATTCAAGTCCAGCGGGTTCTGATAATATTGAAAAAGGGATTCATATAATTCTTCATAAGGCAGGTCCTCATTTTGAAGAGGAAATAACTGCTGGATAAAAACGTCGAGGTCTATCTCCTTTTGAGGATCATCCTGAGCATATACTTCTGAACAAACCATGAGGAAAAGAAGTAAATAGAAAATTCTCCTCATATCCTGCCAGCGGTCTTGTTAAAAAATGTCTTTTCCATATCGCTTTATTTATGCTTTTTAAAACTTGCGACTAAGGATATGGAATGTTGAAAGCCTATCCGTTGGTAAGCGCCGAAACCATAATCTATTTTAAACCGCTTAAGGTCAAGACCAAAACCAAAACTACTTTGAATAGGATGGGTGGAGATACCTGTCCGCAGAAACAAAGATTTTATAATTTTATACTCCAATCCTCCCCTAAACCTTGTTTGATATTTTAAGTTCTTTTCAATTTCTATAAGCAATAAAACTTTGTCAAAAGGCTTAAATCCCAATCCGGCTTTCATCGTTATCGGGACCTTTTCATCGTTTTCTTTCGAATAGGCAGCCTGATTAAGGTTATAAATATGCGCTCCGAAGGTAAGTCCGGGAATAATTTGTGCGATACCACCGAATTCTAATACCAATACGCCTTTAGTACCATATTCTTCAATATAGAGTTGAGCATACGAAGCTTTTATTCCCAGGCTAACGTTTTGAATGTTGTGAGAAAAACCTAAACCTATAGCACTTTCGTTGTAAATAGAATTCCCAAACCGAGTAACATCAATAGAAGCAACTCCGAATTTTATAGGCGCTAATACGCCGGCAGAATACGTATTCAGGCTTTCTATTCCAAAACGATTGCTATAAGCACATACAGCAGAAATACCTTTGAGCTTTGCTGTTCCGGCAATGTTGTAAAAAACCGCTGATTCGTCTTCCAGCGTAATTGCCGAATGCGCCAGACCTGCAGCTCTTCCTCCTTGTCCAATCACAAAAAAGGAAGATAAGAATAAAGGCATCAAAATGAAGATGACTCTTGTTACTTTAAACATTTTTAATAGGTTGTTAATTTACAGGTTAGTGTTTGATCCTTAGGAAGGTAACCTCGCGGAAATGTTTTTTAAAAATATTTTATTGTTTTTGCACGGACTATAATACAAAACTCAAGAATGGCCTTGTTAATTCTGAAAAACAAGATTAGGTAGTTTTGACTTTTCTAGAACTTAAAAATGGTAATTGATGAGCTGGTAATAACGAATTCCTATTGAACAATAAACCTCATCCTAATTGACATTGTAGGATAATAGTTTCAAATTAGAATGCTTCACTTCGAAGATGCCATTAAAAAACAAAAATTAACTAAAATATTTTATAAACCTTATATACAAAATGAAATTAAACAAGTTACTGACCCTTTTATTCCTATTTAATTTAATCCTGGTTGAAACCCAGGCTCAGTCAGAAAAACCTCTTTACACTAACCCTCTGGGCATTCAAGCCTATACTTACCGAAATAGTTTTCCTAATGGCATAATAGAAACACTGGATACCATAAAATCTTTAGGGATCACAGAAATGGAAGGTGGTATACCCGACGGAATGGCTCCTGACTCCTACCGAAAACTTTTGGATGAACGTAACATTAAAGTACCGTCCACAGGCGCCGATTATAATGATCTTGTAAAAAATCTCCAAGAGGTGATCAAAATAGCAAAAATATTAGGCGCATCTTATGTAATGGTAGCCTGGATCCCTCATGATAAAACATTCAAATTTGAAGATGCTAAAAAGGCCACAGAGGATTTTAACAGGGTAGGAAAGATTCTAAAAGAAAATGGTCTTACTTTTTGTTACCATATCCATGGTTATGAATTTAGTCCATATAAAAAAGGAACTCTTTTTGATTACATCGCAGAAAATACCAATCCGGAATATGTATCCTTTGAAATGGATGTATTATGGGCCTTTCATGGAGGACAGGACCCTGCCAAACTGCTAAAAAAGTATGGAAAAAGATGGAAACTTATGCATCTGAAGGACCTTAAGAAGGGAGTTAAAGGAGATTTTACAGGCAGCACTTCCACTGAAAACGATGTAGCCCTTGGTACCGGGCAAATTGATATTCCTTCTGTATTAAAAGCTGCTAAAAAAATAGGGATCAAACATTATTTCATAGAAGACGAAAGCAACAGGGTGAGTTTACAAGTACCCCAGACCATCGCCTATCTTAAAAGTTTAAAAGAATAGTTTTACAGGGAAGTCATGCAAATTGTTGATCCAAACTCTTCCGATTGCCCTTTATTAAAAATTGGCTAATAAACTTTTAAAAACAACATTTACTTATGAATAATTCTAGATCAGGCAAAAGGTTATGGGCAGGCGCTTTCTTCCTGTTGATTTCAATTTCTTTCTTATTCTCTTGCCTTAAACACTCGTCCATAAATGATAATCCCCGTGTACTGATTTTTTCTAAAACGAAAGGATGGAAACATACCTCAATCCCTTTTGGCATTGAGGCCATACAAAAGTTGGGTAAACAGCATGGCTTTTCTGTAGATACTACAAAAAATGCTGAACTATTTACAGATGATAATTTAAAAAATTACCGAGCTGTCATTTTCCTCAGTACTACTGGAAATGTATTAAATCCGGAGCAACAAGCGAGTTTTGAACGTTACATTCAGGCGGGAGGAGGTTATGTTGGTATCCATTCGGCAGCCGATACGGAATATGAATGGCCCTGGTATGCTAAATTAATGGGTGCACATTTTTCCAGTCATCCCCACAACCCCAACGTCCGTAAAGCTACCATTGATGTAACCAACAAGAATCATCCTTCAACCAAAATTTTGCCCGATAAATGGGAAAGGACAGACGAATGGTACAATTACCGGTCCTTTTATCCTGGGATACACTCTTTGGCCAACCTTGATGAAAACACCTATGAAGGAGGCACCAATGGCAGTAATCATCCGATCGCATGGTTTCATGAATTTGACGGAGGGCGTGCTTTTTACACAGGGGGTGGCCATGAAGATTCCAGCTTTAGTGAACCTCTTTTTCTTGACCATATTTTAGGAGGCATCCAGTATGCCATGGGAAAAGGCGAACTTGATTATAGTAAGTCATACGCAGTGGTTACACCTGAAGAAAACCGATTTGTAAAAACTGTACTTGTAAATGACCTGAACACGCCAATGGAGTTGGCCATGTCAGCGGATGGCAGAATCTTTTATACAGAATTAAGAACAGCAAACCTATATATGTACAACACCGTCACCGGTAAAAATTCTTTAGTTCATCGTTTTGATGTTTCGATTAAAGGTGGAACAGGGTTAATAGGTGTAGCGTTGGATCCGCATTTCAATGAAAATAATTATATCTATGTTTATTATGCTCCTCCCACGGATCAAGAGCCTTTTATTTTCAATCTTTCCAGATTTACATTAAAGCAAGACAACACACTTGACCTTACTTCTGAAAAGATACTTTTAAAAGTTCCTGTCCAGGAAAAAAGTGGGTCGCATCATGGCGGATCCCTGGCCTGGGATAAAGACGGAAACTTGTATCTATCCACGGGAGACAGTTCCTCACCATTCCCTGCAAACGGATATGCACCAATAGACGAGCGTCCGGGAGATGAATTTTATAGCCTCGACGCGCAACGCAGTTCTTCAAATACAAATGATTTAAAAGGTAAAATATTAAGAATCCACCCAGAACCAGACGGTACTTATACTATTCCTGAAGGCAACCTTTTTCCTCCCGGAACAGAAAAGACCCTACCGGAAATATATGTGATGGGTTGCCGTAATCCATACCGAATTGCGGTAAACCCGGAAACGTCTGTGCTTTATTGGGGTGAAATTGGTCCTGATGCAGGCAAAGACAGCATTCAGGGGCCAAAAGGATATGATGAATTCAATCAGGCAAAAAAAGCGGGTAACTACGGATGGCCCTATTTTGTGGGAAATAATGAAGCCTATGCAGAATGGGATTTTGCAACAAATACTGCCGGACCACACTATAATGCTGAAAAACCGGTTAACAATTCTCCCAACAATACAGGGTTAACCAATCTACCTCCCGCCAACGCTCCTTTTATCTGGTATCCTTACGCGTATTCTGAGGAATTCCCCGAACTAGGGCTAGGCGGACGCAGCGCGATGGTAGGTGATTTTTATACTTTTAATGCAAATTCAACCGCTGAAAATAAATTTCCGAAATATTATGACGGGTCACTGTTTGTCTTTGATTGGATGAGAAACTGGGTAATGGCTGTGAGATTTGACGAAAAGGAAAATTACGTGAGAAGTGAACCTTTTATGATGGCAAACGGAGATTTTCGTCGTCCCATAGACCTTACTTTTAGCAAAGATGGCGTCATGTACATGCTGGAATATGGGTCAGTTTATGGAGCTGATAATGAGGATGCGCGCCTGGTAAAAATAGAATACAATACAGGTAATCGTGCGCCGGTAGCCAAGGCAGGTATACTTGGCGATCCGAAGGAAATTGAAGCCTGGGACAAAAAAGTGTTTCTTACTTCCGAAAGATCATTCCCTCAACTTGAAGAAATTACCGGTAACATTCCTCTAGAAGTCGCATTTAGCGCACGCCATTCCAAGGATCCAGATGGTGAAGACCATTTAACTTATCAATGGCTGTTTGATGGACAAACTATAGGATCTAAAAGCCCGAGTTCATCTTTCACTTATACTAAGCCGGGAGAATACAAGGTAATTTTAAAAGTAACCGATCAGAAAGGATTAACAGGCATGGATACCGTCCTGGTAAAAGCAGGAAATAGCATGCCGGAAGTGACTATTCTTACGCCGAATAATAAATCTTTTTATTGGGAGAATAAGCCTTTCAGTTATTCGGTTAAAGTCAATGACAAAGAAGATAATCCGGTACATCCTAAGGAAGTTAAAATTCGGTTTGATTACAATCCTTCACCAGGATCAATGGTCACCCAGGAATCAGTAAAGTTACCTTTATATCAAAAGGAGGAATTCCAGCCCTTAGGATATACACTTATTGCTGGCAGCGATTGTAAAGCATGTCACACGCTTGATAAAGTTTCTGTTGGTCCTTCTTATTTATCTGTTTCGCATCGGTATAAGGGACAGGAAGATGCAATTTCCCTGTTAACAAAAAAGGTAATTGCAGGGGGAGGAGGTAATTGGGGAGAACATGTAATGAGCGCTCATCCTCAAATTCCAGCAAAAGATGTTGAGGAAATGGTAAAATATATTCTTTCCCTTTCTCAAGAAAAAAAACAGAAAAAGAAGTTAGCTCCTCAGGGAACACTTGCATTAGAGCAACACGAAGCTGATGAACCCAGAGGAATTTATACTCTGACGGCAAGCTATACCGATAAAGGGAACAAGGGAATCGGTCCCATTACCAATGGCGAAACCGTGATTTTGCGAAATGCAAAAGTGAGAACAATTGACGCAGATGCTTATGTCGGGATGGAGAGATGGGGCGACAATATTGGTTCCGCTAACCATAAGTCACATATATTGCTTAAAAACGTTGACCTCACCGGGATCAAAAGCTTTACTTACGAATATTCATCACAAAATAAAGAGGGTGAAATAGAAGCCAGGATTGATTCTTATGCAGGGCCAGTAATTGCTAAGACTTCTTATAAAGCAACAGGAGACTGGGATAAAGTCCAGGCTGTTTCCTCTCAAGTTGTTCAGCCAGTTTCAGGCAGACATAATGTCTATTTTATATTATTAAAGAGAGAGAAACCAAACGATGATATTATTAAGCTGATGTCTATAAAGTTTGGAGAGTAAGTCTAAAATTTGGGTTGGTGTTCTTCACCAGCCCTTTTATCAATATAAATAGCTCTACTCAATAAGACACAATTATCCCCAATAAATCCCCCAATTCCTTTTTTGTATTTTTTAACTCTTTGGCAATTTGCAGGAATTGAATTTGTTCATCGAAAGTTTCTGCTTTCTGCAATTGTTCATCGTTTTCACGGATCAGCTTTTGTACCTTCCGGTATTTTAACCTCAGTATGTTGGGGTAAATAGAATTGAAAAGGTTATTTTTTTCCCTGGGAATAATGATCTTAAATTTATTTTCCCAATTATCGCTAACGTCGTGTCTTTCCATCAGAAGATCTATTGATTCGCTTTTAATTTCCCCGTCCAGGGAATTGACAAATAGATCAACTTCAGGCAAAATGCCTTTATTTAAGTAAGAGTGGTAGAGTTTAAATATTTTCCCATGCAAAGGGCTTTCAAAATCCATGTCTTCTAATTCCTGGAACACATATTGAAAAAGCCGGGTTTGTTCATCCAACAGTTCATTCCCATATTTTAACAACAAACGGATAGTCTCCTTCTCTTGTAACACCAAGGCGTTTACAGTTTCGCCTGTTTTTTCATCCTCCTGCTTTATCTCTTCCGTCTGCTGGTCTTGGTCTTTCTGTTTTTCGCCGGTTTTATTTTCTTTGGATTTCGAAAGTTGAAGTTTGTTGCCTTCGGTAATAAGTACATTTTCCTCAATGTCTAAAATCCTGCTGCACTGTTTATAGAAAACGTTTCTTTTAATCGCATCTGGAATCAATGCAATACTATTGACCACCTCTCTTATGGCTTCTGCCTTTTTCAATGGATCATTTCCTGCGTCTTTTAAAAACAATTCAGTCTTAAAGGATAAGAAATCCTTGCTTGTATCCTGAAGGTATTTTTGAAAAGCTTCACTTCCGATTTTTTGAGAGTAACTGTCAGGATCCTCGCCTTCAGGGAAAACAACGCAACGTACATTAAGACCTTCTTTCAGGATCAGGTCGATTCCCCTTAAAGATGCTTTTATTCCTGCAGGATCGCCATCATAAAGGATGGTGATGTTTTGTGTATACCTGCCAATCAATTTTATCTGTTGCTCTGTAAGTGAGGTACCTGATGAAGCAACCACATTTTCAATTCCTGAAAGATGCAGGGAGATAACATCGGTATAGCCTTCTACCAGAAAACAGGTATCTGACTGACGAATAGCTTGTTTCGCCTGAAAAATGCCATATAAAACTTCGCTTTTATGATATACCTCTGTTTCGGGGGAATTGAGGTATTTTGCCTGTGATTTATCTTTCTTTAAAATCCTTGCGCCAAAAGCAATCACTTTGCCGCTAATGCCATGAATAGGAAAAATTACCCGTCCCCTAAATCGATCAAAGGTCTTGTCTTCTTTGATTGAAATAAGTCCGGCCTTATCAAGGACTTCCTTGCTATAACCATCCTTCAACGCTTGCGAAGAAAAACCATCCCACGCTTCCAGGCTGTATCCCAGTTCAAACTTCTTTATCGTATTTTCATTATAGCCTCTTTCCGTGAAATAGGTAAGTCCCAATGATCTTCCTTCTTCGTGTTCCAGTAAATTTTTTTGGAAACAATTCTTAGCGTAGTTAAGAACGATATAAAGACTCTCCTTTAGACTATAATTCTGATTTGATACAGAAATTTCTTCCTCTTTGATTTCAATTCCATACTTACCGGCAAGGTGCTTGATGGCTTCAAGGTAACCAAGACCATCATGATCCATGACAAATTGAATGGGATCTCCAGCCTTGCCACACCCATAACATTTATAAATACCTAGAGAAGGCGTTACCGTAAAGGAGGGTGTCTTTTCCTGATGAAAAGGACAGCACGCGGTATAATATTTACCTTTCTTTTTAAGCGAGACATAATCGCCTACCACCTCCACTATATCGGCAGCTTCTTTTACCTGGCTGATTATTTCATCACTTATTTTCATTTTTTAAGATTTCCAGCTATCAGCAGTGAGCTATCAGCTTGTGGATAAGGAATTTAATACCTCCTGTTCTTCAAATTGATTATTTTACCACTTTTCGTGAGGATAATTTTTGTTAAAAATAATCATTCTTAAGGTAATTTTTTAAATCGTTATTGATAAGGGTATTTATTTACATACCAACACAAATAAAAATAATTTTCGTTTTAAATAAAAAATATTTACCTTTAACTATAGAAATCGGGAAAAACAAAATCGAAGTTATACTATTAGGAGAACTACTTAAAGGAATGCAAGCCGCTAAAAATCAAACAAAAAAAGCTGAGGAGATATTAAAACCCTATGGAAGATATTTTAAATCTCCCAAAGACAAACTTTTTCTAATTAAGCAAGGGTTAAAATCTAAGGCGATTACGGATTTAATTGAAATTACCGGAGCAACTCAAATGGATGTAGCTCATATTTTAGACTTAACTGAACCTACTTTAAGAAAACATATTAAAGCCGGAAAAGAACTCAATACTGGTTTGAGTGAACACATCATTCAATTATTCGAATTATTTGACAAGGGCATGGATACTTTTGGCTCTCTTGAGGAATTTAAAAACTGGCTTCCCACACATAACCTTGGAATAAATGCCAAACCTATTGACTTATTGGATACAATCACGGGTATAAATATAGTAATGAGTGAATTGATTAGAATTGACTTTGGTGTAACAGCTTAATATCCTTTTGTTTTTAGTTTTTAAAGCCAAATATTTTTCTTCACTTATCATTCAAAAATCCGTCATTTTTTAATGCTCGTTTATAGAATTAGCCAAACAAAACATGCCGGCAGTTTAACAGCCTCAGGAATTGATGCAAGATGGAATTCTTTAGGGCAAAAAGTAATATATACTGCTGGATCAATAGCCTTGGCGTGCCTGGAAAATCTAGCTCATAGAAGCGGAACTTCTTTGTCTTCCGGAAATTTCTCTATTGCAATAATTGATATTGAGAATACTATTAAGCTTAGTGAAATAACTGTTCAGGAACTAAAATCCTTTCATCCAGAATGGCATAAAATTGAAAGCTATTCCATTACACAAGAGTTAGGAGACAAATGGTTATTAAATCAGGATTCCGCAGTACTAAAAGTACCTTCTTCTATTATAGATTTAGAATTTAATTATCTCATTAATCCTTATCATTCCGACTTTGGAAGAATCAAAATAATCAACGTGAGTAAATTTACTTTTGATCCCAGACTAAAGGCAACCCTCTAAGCCCTTGTCATTCTAAAAAAGTGCTGCCACCTGCATCCTTCCGGTATGAATCACCCTTTGGTTTTCCGATTTTCTTCCTTCATAATTTACTGACAATTGAAGGCCGTTAGAAAGCTTTTGCAGCCAGTTCAGGGACCAACCAAAATTTCCACCAGGCCTAAGCGCTTCCAGCATTTCATAACCTGAAGCTGTATTCACAACTCCATCATAGTTAATGTTGGTATATTTTGCGGAAAACTGTAGGGTTCTGTTTGAGAGTTTGGTCCATTTTAAATCAAAAGCAATTTCATTAAAAACAGCAATTTCATTCTTCTCCTTATTCGTCAGATTGTCTTTAAAAGTATAGGCATAAGTAGTGGAAATTCTAAAGTTATTTCTGGGTTGAAAAGCAATTTCAGGCGTTGTTTTATACCCGTTAATCAAAAAATTCCTTGCGGTAAGATAATCTGAGGAGGCTTCTGTCTGATTAAAAATAATTCCCAGTTTTGTATTTAAAGTATTATGAATATTTAGACGGGTGTTAAAAAGATATTCCTCTTTTGTTCTTAATTCAAATCCGTTAGTAAGAGGCTGCTTAAATTTTGTGGAGTAATAATTTAAGTCCAAGCCATATTTTGAGTGTGCTTTATTGTAAAATAACGTTCCCCTGATGGACTCCCTGAAAGAAATTATATAGGGATTAAAAACATCAGTAACAAAAGGGAGCAAGCGTGATTCTACATTTTCCGATGTTGTTTTCTTTTCGATAGTCCAGGAAGATATAGCTGAAAAGCGGGACAAGAACTTAGCGATGCCAATGCCTGTCCGCCAGTTTTGAGGAGTAACTATATTTAACCTATAATTGAAATTACTGGTATAGGCCTGAATGTATTGATCTGTTGGAACAAAAAACTTTACAAAATTCTTTTCATCCGGATTGATGGCTTCGTAAAACTCGTTCAGGTCTCTTACGCCATCTTCATTTTCATCGCGCCAAGTGTGAGTTCCCAAACCTGTGGCTACAGGAAGATAGATAAATTCTCTTCTCAATTCCCTGCCGGTAAAAGTATAATAGGTCAATTCAGACCGAACATTCTTTTTGAACAAATATTGGTTGTGGTCCAATCTAGCCATTACTGTTTCTTCCTTCTTTCCTTTCAGGCTATCGAATAAATTCTCAAGGTTCCTATAGGTAATGGTCAGGTTAAAATTATTTTCACCAAAGTTTCTTCCGAAAGCGCCACTCACAGTCTGTACCTGATCTCGCTTTCTTATTGCTCCTTCATAAGGAAGATTATTAACCCTATAACTATAGTCTACCAAGAATTTTGTTTTACTTGTATCCGCATTTTGAAGGTATATTTTATGTTCGTCAAAATTCATGGCAGATGATCTAACGGAATCGTTCTGTTTGTATCTTTCCTCGTTTTTGTCAAGCTCGTACACATATCCCGGAACCAAAAATTTCGAATGAAAGCTCAGGTCAGCTTTTAATCTTTGCCAGTAAGAATTAAAGTCAATCCGGTGGTTTTGAAGGTAGAAATAATCGGATCTCAATTGAAACTTCCCTGCCTTTTCGTAAAGCAATGCCCGGTGTTGAAATCCATTAACCGAATTACCCCTTACCCGTCTCGTAAATTTATATTCTACCCTTTCCTCTGCACTTTTAATTATTCCTCCACCCACATTAAATATATTTTCTTCCTGAAATAAATTTTCTTCGAGGGATACCGACCAGTCCCTGTCAAATTCTATGGCCCTAAACCTATCAATCGGGCTAAATTCTTTGGAGTTAAACTCATAGTCTATTGCCCCAATCCATTTATAATCTTTAAGGAAACTGATCGGCCTTCCTTCATTTTCATAACCAATCTTTGAAGCCCAGCCCTGGTTGTCCTGATCATGCATAGAAGAATACAAATTATTGTCTTTGACGGATAAGGCGGTTTCAAAGTAGACCTTGTCATCTTTTGAAAAATTATAGGCTGCACCAAAGGTGGCCATTTCATTTTTTACCGGAGCAGGCAAGAGCTGCACCGGAGCATAATCTCCCTGGGGAATGCCGTCAATAGGTTCCACCCAGACAAATACCCTTCCGTTTGTAGTCGCGCTGCTTAAAAGATAGTTTCCCTTGCCATCACCTACTTCGGCAAAAGAAATTTCATAGTAGGCCAGTTTAGGGTTTGTTGAATAAACGTAAGCCTCATAAGCGCCTGAAGTAACTAATGTGTCCACCCTTTTATACAAAACCCGGTCCGGACTAAAAGCCACAGAATCTATTGTAGAAGCCAGGGCTGAATTAAGGCTGTCACCAATACTGGCAAGAAGATCTTTGTCATTTTCAGATAGTTCAAGCAGAAGGGGATTTCTTGGATTATCTTTTTGAGTGAAGTAATTAAGAGAAAAAGAAGTTTTCCCGATATTTTGGACATGTGAAGCATTTAAAATGGTGCGGGCATAGTTCCTTTCCGCGTATTCAAAATCTACCCTGATCCGGGAATATTTTGTTATGAGGACAGAATTGGTAAAGGTTATTTCCGCCTGGTTATAATCAATAATGTAATCATAATTATACCCCCTCTTCATCAGCTTTCCATCGACAAAAACTTTTTCGGAATTGGCCAGGATTATTATAAACCTTTCGTTGGGTGAAGTTAATCTGTAAGGCCCTTGAACACCTTCCAATGGCTCCTGGATAAGTATAGATGCAAACTTTCCTTTTGAAACAGCGGCACCTATTTTTGTGGTGGAAAAAATCTTTTCATTCTTCTTCAAGTTTGCTTCCAATTGCCCTCCCTGCACATTTCGATAGTATTTTAAAAAACTGGAAGGTTGGTTCTGCATCACAAGGTCTCCGGCGGTTAAGCTTCCATTTTTATTATAAAACTTAATAAAAACCTTATCAAATTCATTTATAGTTTGTGTATTTCCTTCTGGCTGAAAAGGAACGCTCTGATCGGAAATGGCTGCAACCATTGAAATCTCCTCATTCAATTTTCCATCAAGCTGCAGATTCAAAGAAGAGTTGACAAATACATTTTGAGTATTGCCCACCGATATACCTCTGGAGATTACCCCGCTTTTATTGATTCCTGGCGTGGAAAAAATTTCCTCTCTCGGCTGCGGTGTAGCGCCATAAATAGTATTTTCAGAATAAATCTGATTGGAATCGTATTCCGAAAGGTCTCTTTTATAATATGGTTTACTGAAATTAAAAGGGAAAACCCTATAGCAAATCCGGATGGAATCAGGCAGATTATTACCGCTGATGTATACCTTATTCGTATTTATATCATAATCCACGGAAATATTTTGGCCTTGGGAAGAAACCACAGATAAACTTCCTGGCTGTAGTGACAAGGTATCAATTTCAACCGCTGAAGGATTTGTCTTTACCCATTTGCATCTTGCAGTTGAAAGTTGAGCATTTGCTTGCCAGGAAAATCCGGTTATAAGAACAAATAAGCATATAATGTATCTAAATCTGCTCTTCATTATTTCAAATAACAAGAGGCAACTCAATGGAGAACTTCGTCCCCTCCCCATCTACCGTTGTGAACCATATTTTCCCACCGGCATGCTCCACACCCCGCTTAGCAATGGCCAGTCCTATACCTGACCCTGCATATTTGGTGCTAAAGTTGGGAACAAAAACTTTCTCTTTTATATTTTCAGCAATGCCAGTCCCATTGTCTTCAATCTCTATAAACACCTTACTTGATCTTTTGTGAAGGCGCACTTTTATTTCCGGCTTTTTTGCGCTTGGCACAGATTGAATGCCGTTAATTATAAGATTATTAAAAATTCGGTTCATCAGTTGCTCATCGCCCATTACGAAAGACTGACCTGCTTCAATCTCGGAACATAAATGAATATCGGCATTGGTGTTGTATAGATTGACCACATTTCTTAAAACAGACGATACTTCAAATTTCTCATTCTTAGGAATGGGCATACTGGCAAAAGAAGAAAACGAAGTAGCAATATCATTCAAATTTTCTACCTGGTCCAATAGGGTGTTTATCGATTTTTCTGATACTCCGGAATCGGCGCCACTTCCCTTCATCAACCTTTTTAAATGCTGAAGGGTAAGTTTCATTGGGGTTAGTGGATTTTTAATTTCATGTGCCACTTGTTTAGCCATTTCTCTCCAGGCAGATTCCTTTTCACTTTTACTCAAGGCGGCCTTACTGGCCTCAAGTTTCACAAGCATTTTATTGTATTCCCCGATTAAAAGCCCAATCTCATCATCCGATTTATAATCCAGAGGTTCATTGTAACCGGTTAAGCTCGTTCTTTTGATCTTTTGCGTAATCAAATTTAAAGGCACTGTCAACACTTTTGAAGCCAGGAATGACAATACCAGCAAAACCATAAAAATGGTCGTAAATATATTTAGGATCGTTGTCAGCACATTTATGATTTGCCTGTCCAGCTCATATTTGGATTCAAAAAAAGGAATACTGATAATGCCTAATAATTCGCTGGACTCAAAGGATTTCACGGCTACGTATGCTGAATTATAATTTAGTGATCCTAATGATTCATTCAACAAGATTTTTTTATTTCTTAACTCAGTAATGTTCGCCAGGGCGATAGGATTAATATAAGGTGAAAGCAATCCTTTTTCATAAATTATCGGCTGACTTGAAATAATCAATCGTCCTTTACTATTGAATAAATTGATATCGGACTCAGAATACCTTGCGAGCTGTGTTAAAGCATTGGAAAGGGTTTCCGTATTGATCCTGTTCTTATAGTAATCATCCAGATTGGCTGAAATATTATTACTAACATTTTCTGCTCTTTTTAGAAACGAATCATTTATTTCCTGCCGGTAGGAAGATGCCACGATACTCAAAATTGTAAAACTCACTACAACCAGCGGGAGGAAAAAGGCAACATTCAGGTAGATCTGAATTTTTGTAGCAAAATTTAAATGAAGATTCTTAACCTGAAAATAAACGGCATAAAGCACTAGCACAAATAGAATCAGCGCTATAAGTATCTGGAACAGAAAAGAGAAATTTGAAAAAGCGTTTTTTACAGAATAAACAGGCGACGAAACGACGACTGTCTTTTGATCTTTGCCATTAACCACCACATGGTGAAATCCTTTTATATTTATTCCGACTTCTGCGACCTGTGAATTGTTAAAAAGTAAAGTATCAAAATCCTTATTGTAGTTATAATCACCAAAACTAAATTTCAACTCATTTTTTGAAAAAATCCCATAGCTATATTCTTTAAGCTGGAAGGGTGCAAGGAACTTCTTATCCACCAAGAGTTCGGGATAAATACTGTTAGGAATAATCCTTTTTAGCTTAAGGTCCAAAATAATATACCCAAGGGGTTTGTCTTCCCTTTTTAAATCGATGAAGCTTATATATCTTTTGGTTGGGCTATTGTCGTACTCATTTATAAAAATAATATTATTATAGACTGTCCGGTACTTGTCCCTAATGAGGCCGCGTTTTAAGCTCCGGTAATTAAGCTTAGGATTATCAAAGGATTGACCGTTGGCATTAAAAATATAGATCTGAATGTCATACTTATCAAAGTAATTGCTCAGGTAAATTTTGCTGATCTTCTCCTCGATCAATTCCTCTGTAGAAAAAGGATTTAAAAGCCGGTTTTTAATAAATACATCTTCTTTGATCTTTCTGGAGGCATCGTTTAATAAATATTCACCATAAAAATCACTGTCTTCCAAAAGCTCATTCGCAAAATTCTGCTTCGTTTCCCTTAGATTAAGAATTTCAAAACTATATATGGCATAAGCAGCAACCATGGAGCACACCGCCGCACATAATAGAAAGTATACAAAATTGGCATACTTAAATTTGAAAATCATTTTAGACAGGTCGTAGTAAAAAACGACAATCAGATAAACAAAATTAGAAGCTACAACCACATAACTGCTGATTCCAAAAAAGAAAACCAAGGCAAAGAAAATCGCAGTTCCAACCGATAGCAGAACAAAGATTTTTTCAGGTTGAGCAGGATTAAGCTTTAGAAGAATCCGGGTGATTACGTGAGTAATGATAAAATAAAAGAAGGAAGTGAGGACAAAAATCAGAAAGTTCATGATTTTCAAAAATGAAAAATCAATGTTTTGGGTAATATCAACTGTCCATTGAGAATTATAAAAAATGGTATTTAGTATGAAAACGTGAAAGTTGAGCGCTGAAAATGAAGCCAATACAAAAAGTACCGAAAAAATTTTCTTAGCGAAAGGCCTCAAATTAGCAAGAAGCTGATAGACGTAAAATTTTGAATAATTAAAGAAAACATAACCCGACAAAATGCAAACAGCAATGATGTTTAACAATAAATCTCCCAGGGAAGGAGATATTACCGATGAGGCATAAAACTTGGAACTAAATAAATCAATTTTATAAAAGGAATAAGGAAAATTAAAATAAAGCATCAGCCCCCTTACCAATACGAAGCTTGAAGCAAGGATCAAAAGCCCAAAGTCATATTTTGCATTTTCAGGAAGCGTCTTTATCAGTCTATAAATAAAAAGAAAAAAAAAGATCAGGGAAAGTATGAGAAGACAAAGAAAGATAATCTTGAAAACAGTATTGGTAATAGTGGTGTCACTGGAAAAGTCTATGGAAAAAAGAAATTCTCCCTCATCACTCACCACTTTGTGAGCAAAGTCCAGCCCTACCCCTTTCACCAAAGATTTTGAGCTTAGAAAAATATCTTCATTGTACCCTGAGGATATGTACTTATTATTTACAAAAGACTTTAAGAAAATCGGCAAAAGGAATATAACTTCATATCTATCTTCACCGCTCTTAAGAGTTTCCTTCCGACCTAAAAATTTACCATTATCAAAATAGATAAACTTATATGTATAGTCTCCTTTGACACTTTGATATTCGGGAATAAATCTGTTCCTCGACCAATACATTAATCTCCCGTTGCGAAAGATAAAAAATGGGTATTCTGTGGGAATATTAAGTTTATAAAAGGAAAGATCGGAAGGGTTATTTAAAATAGTTTTGACAGGAGGTAAATCTTTCTCAATTACGGCAATTTCGTCATTTACCTTTTTTGTAATAGAGGAAAGCAGGTGCTCTTGGTTTACTTTATAATCGTTCATCCATTCTTTGCTCAGGAGTAAGGCAAAACCGAGCAAGAGTATTGAAATAACAAGAAAAGTATACTTACCTAACCTATGAAGCATCTATATTCAATAAAGGATTTATTTAAGTTAATGAAAAAAAAGTACAATTAGAAAATTCAATCCCAGCGGTAGTCAATCCTTTAAATTAACACAAACAGGTCGCGGGGAAATGTAAAAGTAATTGAATAAAAATAGACTGTACGGAAGGGAACAATTAACTGAAAAATTCAAGAAGAAAAGTATATGAACGGATCATGTAGAGGAAATTATCGACGTCTATACACCTCAAAAACAATTGTTTACTAAAACGTCTATCCTTCCTGCAATGGAGGCACATTTCCTTTTATGTTCTTAGCGGCTACAATACGTCTTGCATTCTTCTTACTGTTGGTATACCACAAATAACCAACGACCGAAACCACGATATAAGGAATAGACATTAAATACAAAATCCCTGCATTTAATCCTCTTCCAATTGTTTGATCCCCGGATTTGGAGTTACTTTCCACCGTTGCTCTACACATTGCACATTGCGCACTAGAAACAGACAAAGTAGAAAAACTAAGTACGGCTATAAAGAATAGTATCAGGATCTTTTTCATGTGTATATAATTTGTTTTTTTGTTAAAAATTGAAATTCATAGGATCATCCTATCGATTGGCAATTTTCCCAGGTCATTTCATTTTATTCCATCTTTAAGTCTATATACTAGTAATTTCAACTGATTTTTTTAATAATTGGTTTAGACAACCAAAGCTTCTAAATCCATGTCAATTTACGTAATAAGGACTGATCATTAAATAAACAATCACTCCCGAAACAGCTACATATAACCAAATTGGAAAAGTCCACCTTGAAATCTTCCTATGCTTTGCATATTGTTTCGTTAGCCCAAAGTAAACAGATTTTAAGACAAAGTAAACCACTACAATTGAAAGCAAAATATGGGAAATCAATAAAAAATAATAAACCTTTCTAATGAATCCTTCCCCCATGTATTTTGTACTTTCCGCATTTGCATGATATATAACATAGGACACCAGGAACATCGTAGATAGCACAAATGCCGTAAGCATCATCGTTTTGTGCAGGTTCCTTTTTTGTGTTTTGATAAAATAATAACCAAGGACTAAACAAATGGCTGTAGCTGAATTTAAAACGCCATTAAAATGAGGTAAAAATGAAACGTTCAGATCAAAAAGGAAGCTTCCCTTTGGCTTGAAAAGCAACACAGCTACCAGCACAGGAACCAAAACCGACAACAGTCCTATTATCGTCAGATAAGTATTGTTTTTCTTTCCGTCTATAGATTCATCCATCGCTTCCTTCTTTCAAAAATTCACTTAGTTTTTAAGGTTTAAAAGCAGAGTCTATCCTCATTAACCTTTTCCTTGTTCATTTTCATCTCCATGAAGCAGAACCCTGATCTCCAATATTAATCTATCCACATCTTCCGGGTCCGTTCCATTATAATAACCTCTTATATGTTTGTTCTTATCCACCAAAACAAATTTTTCACTGTGAAGAAAATCTTCACTTCCTCCGGTACCTTCAGTAGCAGAAACAAAATACCCGTATCTGGCAAGGTCATATATCTGTTTTTTATTCCCTGTTGCAAAATACCATTTCCCCTCTTTTGCTCCGTAAGAGCTTCCATAATCTGTCAGTACTTCAGCGGAATCATAATTAGGATCAACAGTATGGGAAAGTATTTTAACCTGGTCATTCCCTTCAAAAACGTCTTGAATTCTTGATAACTGTGAAGACATCTTAGGACAGACATCGGGGCATTTCGTATAAAAAAAATCTGCCACATAGATGGTATTGTCAAAGGTCGCATTGGTTATCTTTTCCCCAGTCTGAGAGATAAGATCAAAAGGAGGAATCTGATGAAAAACCGTGTCCAGTTTTACTTCTCCATTTACATTCACAGAATCGATCTCAACGGGATAATAGGTTTTTAAGCTATAATGGTTTTTCCCAAAATTCTTAAGAAATAAAAAGACTAAAGCCGGGACTAATAATGCAAATACTAGAACACCGGCTTTTAAATATTTTCTCATTATAAAAATTTTAACTACAGATTACCTAACCTGTAATATGGCATTGCCTTCAATCAATAAAGCAAGTATAAGCCACACTATAAAACCGGTAGGTATTACGATAGACCAAATAAGCGCTTTTACTTCATGCTTTAAGTGCATAAATTCCCCAACAATATAAAACGCCTTTACAAAAGTCATGATAATAAATATTGCAGCCTTTAATCTGGAATCCATATCAATCCCTAATGCAATTAGAAATTCGAATGCTGTTAATATTAATAAGATCCAGAAAGTCCTCCAAATAGCCTTTGTATTTGCCTTTGGTATTTCACCAGACTGTGTATGTTCAACGTGATGAGCCATGATTTATTTTTTATAAATTAGAGTCTTAAATTAAATAGAAGAAAGTAAATACAAATACCCACACAAGATCTACAAAGTGCCAGTATAACCCCACTTTTTCCACCATCTCATAGTGTCCCCTCTGATGATAAACACCAGTTACAGTATTGTAAAAGATTAGGAAATTGAGACATACCCCACTAAATACGTGAAAGCCGTGAAATCCTGTTATGAAGAAAAACAAGTCAGCAAAGGCGGGTGGTCCGTATTGATTGATGTGCAAATTGGCGCCAAAAACTTCCCTGACATTTCCAAGTACATCAGTAAATGTAAAACCTTCCTCGGTTCCTATGATAAAGTGTGTCCATTCCCAAGCCTGGCAGCCCAAGAAAGTTAACCCTCCAATAATTGTCCAAAGCATCCATTTTTGTACATCCTTTTTATCCATTCTGTGGCCGGCTTCTACAGCCAACACCATGGTGACCGAGCTCATGATAAGAATAAAAGTCATTATACCCACAAACACCAAGGGCATATGAACGCCGTGTAAAAACGGTATTGCATTAAACACCTGATCAGGTATAGGCCAGGTTTCCTGAGAAAACTGGAAGTTTTCAAGGCTACCAGCAGGATGACTATAACGAATCAGGCCGTAAGTAATAAGTAATGCCGAAAAAGAAAATGCATCGGAAAGCAGGAAAAACCACATCATCAGTTTTCCATAACTCGCTTTTAAGGGCTCGTTACCACCATTCCAGATTCCCTTTGATGAGATGGTTGCTGTAGCTGTTGCCATATCTTGGATTAAAGTTTTGTTAATTAGTTACTAAGTTTCAAAAATTAAGTTTTACTATAAATGATTCATCAATAAAAATACAAACAAATAAATCCATAACCCGTCAAGAAAATGCCAATAAGTAGCACATATTTCTATTTTGGTCAAATTTTTTGAGTGAATCTTATATTTGAAGCTCGAAATTAATACAATTATTAAAAAAGCAAGGCCTGTTATCAAATGAAAACCATGCACTCCGGTTAAAATGTATAAAAATGATCCAGAAGGATTACCTGTGAAAAAAATTTCCATGGCTACCAAATCCTTCCAGGCAAAAAACTGGCCTATAACAAAAGCCGCTCCTAAAACCAAAGTGATGGAAATAGCCAATTTAAGCGTACCAAGATTATTTCTTTTTGCAGAAATATAGGCCCAATGCATTGTAAGACTACTTGCAAATAGCGCTATCGTATTCAGCCAAAGAACCTGGGGCAAGTCAAATTCAACCCAATTGCCATCTGCAGCCCTTACTATATAAGCGCTCGTAAGAGAAGCAAAAATCATAATAATGGTAATTATAAAGAGCCATAAGGCAAACTTATGAGGGTTCATACTCAAAGTCGGCGTAGGTTCTTCTATATTATTTGAAATTTTATGTTGTCCTACCATACAATTAAATTTTATCCATCAACATCGCAATCTGTACTATTGGCAAATAAAGGAATGATCCGAACATAATCTTCATCGCGGATTTTTTTGAACCATCCTTCATCAAATAAAAAGTCTGAGCCAGGAACAATACTCCACAAGTTGTAGTAATTACAGCAGAGGTAATCCCGGTCATACCAAAATTAGCAGGAAGCAGTCCAAAAGGAATCAAAAACAAGGTGTAAATCATTATCTGAAATGCCGTGTTCAAATTCCTGCCCCCTCCTGACGGAAGCAATTTTATTCCCGCCTTTTTATAGTCGTCATCCAGAACCCAGGCAATTGCCCAAAAATGAGGAAACTGCCAGATAAATTGAATGCCGAAAATTATAAATGCTTCAAAACCTAAGTATCCGGTTGCACCAGCCCAGCCGATCAACGGAGGTAATGCACCCGGAAAAGCGCCTACAAAAACAGCCCAGGGTGTCACTTTTTTTAACGGTGTATAAGCAAAAGCGTACAGCACCAATGACAATAAGGCAAGGTAAGCGGTTAGGGGATTTATGAAAATAAAAATTAAATAAAAGCCTGTAATGCCAGTAAAACCGGAAAATAGAACCGCTTCATACACAGATAACCGGCCTCCTGGTAAAGGACGATTTTGCGTCCTGGACATAAGTTTGTCAGATTCAATTTCGATAATCTGATTAATTGTATTGGCAGAAGCTGTAATCAAAAAAGAACCTAAACAGAAAATTAAAAACAGGGATAAATCAAAGGCGTCCTTCAACCCTAACAAATAGCCGATTGCTCCGGACAGCACCACAAAAAATGACAACCTGAATTTAGTAAGTTCAAATAGTCCCTTCAACTTAACAAGCCCTGTAACAGCAAGTGAAAATGTCTGACTCTTAGATGTAATCATAGCTGCAAATTTAAGATCACACACCGAAATAAAGTGGCGATTTTTTAAAATTTATTATTAGTAAAAATAAAAACTGAACCCCGAAAATTACAAAGGCCAGAAATAAATGTATTGGCTGGATTACGGCTGGGAAGGAGAAATAAGCCAGTATAATTCCTGCCACTATCTCAGCCATTACCAGAGCAAATAAAATTAAAGCTAAACTGGTAAATAGTTTTACACTTTTAAAGTTCTTATAAACCACGTAAATCAACAGAATATTAACCCCCATCACAATCCAGGAAAAAGACCTGTGAATCAAAAAGTCAACCCCAAGCTTACTTACCCATTGGTCTCTGTTCACATGCATCAACGATTGAGCAATATGATCAATTTCTTCTCTTACCTGTGTTCCCCAAACCATTTGAACTATGGATATCACGACATTTAATACCAATAGAAAATTCAGCCATGGAGTTTTCAGCGACAGAAAATTTTCCCTTTTATCAGCCTCTTTAAAAACCATGTAAATAAGCAACGCCAGTATCAATCCCGTCAACAACATATGGACAGTGACCATCCATGGAAGAAGATCGGTTGAAACAACAAGCGAACCTATCCACCCTTGAAAAGCCACCAGTATCAGGTTTATAAAAGAAAGAATAGTAAAAGACCATGTTTCCTTAAAATAGGAAAAGGAAAAGAGAAATGTCAATAAAATTAAAAAACCTGTTATCACGCCCGCCACTCTATTGATATA
Source organism: Cytophagales bacterium (assembly GCA_035628645.1). Lineage (GTDB taxonomy): Bacteria > Bacteroidota > Bacteroidia > Cytophagales > Cyclobacteriaceae > DASPJL01. The sequence goes on from DASPJL010000026.1 coordinate 25,592, forward strand.
TTCTATAAAAGTTTTTTGAACATTAAACTGGAGGTTGACAGGATCCGTTTCTTCATTTTTAACCTGATTGGCTAGTTCTTTAAAATTAAAGAACTCAAGGTATCCCGCTAACTTCTCATTTTTGATGTGTCTTTTAGCTTTAAAGACCTCTTTATAATCATTTGGAAGCTGGGCCTCTTTTGTCGGAGGTACCCAACTTCCAAAACATTTAGGCCAGTCCGGACAGCCCATTCCTGATCCTGTACTTCTTACGATCCCTCCCGCCAACACCAGAACATAGATGGCAATGATGGATAAAATTCCAAATCTTCTAAATGCTCGCTGAAGCTTACTTCTTTTCATTTACGTCCAGGTCCTCATCTTCCTTTTCCACGTCATCTATTTCATGAGGCAGGTTGGAAGTAGGAGTTTCTGAATAAGGAATATATTGTGGAATGTAATCTTCTGCTGCACCTGGTTTGCTATAGTCATAGGGCCATCTGTAAACAGTTGGAATTTCCCCAGGCCAGTTGCCATGTCCCGGATTAATTGGAGTAGACCATTCAAGGGTATTTGACCGCCATGGATTTGCAGGGGCTACTCTTCCTCTAAACATGCTGTAGAAGAAATTGAATAAAAACAAGAACTGAACACCGAAAGTAATAATCGCCGCAGCACTTACAAACATGTTAAGATCAGTATAAGACTGGAATGCATCAAACCCTGTAAATGAATAATATCTTCTAGGGAAACCTGCAATTCCTATATAATGTAATGGGAAGAATACGAGGTAAACACCAATAAAAGAAACCCAGAAATGGATATAGCCCAACTTATCATTCATCATTCTACCGAACATCTTAGGGTACCAATGATAGATCCCTGCAACCATTCCAAAGAAGGACGCACTACCCATCACAAGGTGAAAGTGAGCTACAATAAAATAAGTATCGTGCAATTGGATATCTACCGCTGAGTTACCCATTACAATACCAGTCAATCCGCCGGAAATAAATACAGACACAAAACCAATACAGAACAGCATGGCAGGAGTAAAAATTATATTGCCGCGCCACAGAGTAGTAATGTAGTTAAATGACTTAACGGCTGAAGGTATAGCAATAATCAGCGTTAAAAACATGAATATTGACCCTAAAAACGGATTCATACCAGTCACAAACATATGATGCGCCCAAACCACAAACGAAAGCACGGTTATTACTAACAATGACCCGATCATCGCTCTATAACCAAAGATAGGTTTCCTTGAATTTGTGGCTATAATTTCAGATACTATACCAAAAGCAGGAAGGATTACTATATAAACCTCAGGATGCCCAAGGAACCAGAATAAATGTTGAAATAAAATAGGACTTCCGCCCATATTACTTAAAGCCTCACCCTGAATATATATATCCGACAAGTAGAAACTTGTGCCGAAACTTCTGTCAAAAAACAATAATAGAACAGCAGAAAATAGAACAGGAAATGAAAGAAGGCCTATGATCGCTGTGAACAGAAAACTCCAGACAGTCAGAGGCAACTTTGCAAATGACATTCCTTTTGTCCTTAAGTTGATGATTGTTGTAATATAGTTTATACCACCTAGCAAAGTAGACACGATAAAAAACGCCATACTTACCAACCAAAGGGTCATTCCCAAACCTGATCCAGGAATAGCTTGAGGTAATGCACTTAAAGGAGGATAGACTGTCCAACCCCCACTGGCAGGTCCTGTTTCAACCAATAAAGAAGCAAACATGATTGTTCCTGACAAAAAGAAGAACCAGTAAGAAAGCATGTTAAGAAAACCGGAAGCCATATCCCGGGCTCCGATTTGAAGCGGAATTAAGAAATTACTGAATGTCCCGCTTAATCCTGCTGTTAACACGAAAAATACCATAATGGTACCATGCATAGTAACCAGGGAAAGGTAAAATGTCGGATCTATTTTACCGGTGTCGTTAATCCAGTGTCCCAAAAGAGGTTTTAACCAGGTTAGCTCCACTTCAGGAAAACCTAACTGCAACCTAAATACGATAGAGAAGAAACCACCAATTATTGCCCAAAACATTCCGGTAAGCAAATACTGCTTAGAGATCATTTTGTGGTCAATAGAAAATATATATTTGGTGATAAAGGACTCTTTATGATCATGGTCATGCCCGTGATCATCATGATGAACATCATGTTCATGTGAATGACCTTTTTGATGTATCTCAACAACTGCCATAACTTCTAATATTTTATATAATTACTTTGAACTTTCTGATTTGATATAAGCTATAATAGATGAAATCTGCTCATCTGTATAGTCATGGCTTGGCATTGGCATTTTGTTGAATTCTTTATAAATTTCAACAGCCTGTTTGTCACCTGACTCAATAAGCGCCTGAGAATTCCTGATAAATTTAATTAACCAGTCATGTGATCTTTTTTGATCCACATTCTTTAATCCCGGACCTACTAATCTCTGGTCACTTATTTGGTGACAAGCCATACATGTGGTATTAAATAGTTTTTGCCCTTCTTTAATATCAACTTTTACAGTCGCAGGAGCAGCTGTCTTCACACTTTCAGATGAAGAATCAGAAGAATCAGCGGGAACCGCAGTTTCAGACGAAGGGGCTGCAGCCTCTTCTGCCGGGAAAAGCTTCTTAGCCTCTTCTTTAAAATTATCAGGTACTTTAGCTAGTAAAGATGGGTGCTTTGAAAAATGTGATTTCTGAGACGCATACCATTCATTATATTCAGCATCCTCCATCACTTCGACAATCATACGCATACCAAAATGTCCCCTTCCACAAACTTCAGCGCATGCAACCTCATAATTGAATTCAGGATTATTTAATTCCTTTCTCATTTCAGCAGTAGTTTTGGTAGGAACAAACCAAAATCGGGTGGGCATTCCCGGCACTGCATCCATTTTCAGCCTGAAATGCGGAGCAAATACGCTATGAATTACGTCCCTGGATCTTATTTTAAAAAGAACAGGTCTTCCTTTTGGAATTCTTAATACTCTGTCAGAGGAAGTAAAATCATCGAATGAAGCTTTATCAGAAAAATCAAGACCCCATTCGTTTTCAGCAGTTGTAAGTCTGTAATCATAGGCGCCAAGGTTTTTGTCAGGTCCTGGATATCTGGTCAACCAACCAAACTGAAAGGCCATTACTTCAATTTCTTCAGCACCTTTTGGAGGATCATCGGTAATATCAGACCAAACCCTCCATCCTGTAAAAATAAGCACAGTAAGCACAATGGCCGGAATTACCGTCCAAAGCATTTCCAATTTATTGTTATCCGGATAAAAAGAAGCTTTATTATTCTCCTTATATTGATAAGTAAATGGGAAAATAAATAGCAAAATGTGCGTTGCTACAAAGGCTACCGTAATAATTATCATAGTAAGCCAAAATAACCCATCGGTCTTTATTCCGTGTTCGGAAACCGCCTCAGGCAGAAAATCCTTTTCTACAACCAAATAGGACCAAATAAAGCCTATCGACCCGACAACAAAAAAGAATGGGAAAAGAAAGGCATTTACTTTATTACTAAATCCTACCCTTCTTTTATCAGCTGACCTAAAAATATCAACAAGGCTTGTAGCTCTTAATATAACAAAAAGAATAGCTAGTAATAATAAAACTCCTATACCTATAACAATACTTATCATTTCAATCTATATTAAAATCTTTCTTATATATGATGATGAATACTTTCTTCTAACATTGGATGATTCTTTGCTATTAGAGGCAGCTTACTTAGCGAAGCAAGAACTACAGCGACAAAGGCTCCTCCAAAGATCATTGCTATACCAAATTCCATAAAACCTAAGCCACCGTTTTCCTGAAGTACTCCCGGCGTTACCATTAACCAAAAGTTAAGCCACTGCCCGGCAATAACGATGATACATACTATTTTTAACATGGCTATTTGCCTCTTGGCATCCCTTGTCATAAACAAAAGGAAAGGGAAAACAAAGGTCAGAAAAATGATCCCGTAGAAAACAGCGCCATATTTTATATTATTTACTCTTTCAAGAAAATAAATAGTTTCTTCCGGCATATTAGTGTAGTAAATCAGGAAAAACTGACTAAACCAGATATAGGTATAGAATATGCTGAATGCAAAAACAAATTTTCCTAAATCGTGTAAGTGATTCTCGTTTACGATAGATAAATATCCGTATTCCTTAAGATAAACCACAAACAAGGTAATGGCAGCTAAGCTGGTTACAAAAAGCGCAGCAAAATAAAACCATCCATACATAGTACTAAACCAGTGCGTATCTATTGACATCAACCAATCCCATGAAGAAGTACTATTGGTAATTGCAAGAAATATTATAAAGAATGCTGACAACCATTTGCTTCTGACATAATGCTTTGTGTCACCAGTCAGGTCTTCGGCTATGGCTTCTTTTCTCATGAACCAGTAAAAGCCATACCATACTATAAAATATAAAACCATTCTGATAATAAAGAATGGCACGTTAAGATAACCTTTTTTGCCATCGATGATTTCGTCGTAATGACTGCTGCCTTTATCGTACAGATCAGCGTGTGTCCAATGGAAAAGGTCATGTTGGGCGAGAAAGAAAATGACCAGCATCAAAATTCCCGAAATGGACAACCAACTTCCAAATGCCAGCGGAATTCTTTTTAAACCGGCAGACCATCCTGCGCTTGCAGCAAATTGCAGGGCATAAAAGAAAAATCCAACCAATGCAATACCAGCAAAAAAAACATTATTGATCCAAAGATTTGCATATAATCTTTTAGTCCAGGAAGACTCCTCGCCATGTCCGGCTTCAGCTCCATGCTCCGCTTCACCTTTAGTTGTGATCTCTTCAGCGCCAAACCCTTTTGGTTCATCTATTTGATTTGAAATTTCAGTTTTGGCCCAGCTTGCTCTTTCCTTTTCAATTAAAATCTGCTCACCTGCTGAATGACCTGGAGTAGGTTTTAAGAAACCTTCCTCTTCTTTAGCTGCATCCTCTGCCTTACCATGTGTATCAGCAGTAGCATGCCCGGTATCATGGTTCCCAGGATTAGCTGCCTGATAACAACCTATTCCAAATAGTACGATACCAACTAAAACTATAATGGCAAGAGTCTTTTTTGCTTTGGAGCTAAACTCAAACCTTTCCTCAATGCTATGAGATTCAACCTTCATATTAGTTATTAAAAATATCCTTTAAACTATTTCTGATTCTGTAACTTTTGAACATAGTGAACTATCTTCCACCTGTCTGCCGGATCTATTTGAGAACCATAAGGCCACATTCTTCCTCTCCCAAATGTAATAGTATGCCAGAGGTGCCCTTCAGTAAGGGTAGTCATTCTACCTGCAGCGAAATTTGGAACACCTTTATACTGCTGTCCAACCAATCCGTCCCCTTTTCCAGTTTCACCATGACAAGGAGAACAATAAGTCATATAAAGCACTTCGCCCTCAGCTACTATATTATCGCTCAAAGGAATTGGGTTTTTTAGAACCCTTGAAGAATATTCAATACTATCAGGATGAATATTCTTTGAAATAAAGTATACATCAGAGTTCTCTTCCTGAGCAGCAGTATAAGCTCTTCTTGGAATAGTACCTTCCACAGGCAACCTCATAGTCATTTGATGAGGATTGTAGGGGTTGCTACTATAATATTCTGAAATAGAATCCTTTCCATTTGAAGTAACAATCCAACCCGCATCTTTATCGGTAACTTGCTTAAGTGGTTCATAAGCCACCGGATGATACATATTTGGAGCATACTCCGTTCCGGTATAATTTCCATCCGCCCTACATGACGCAAGAAATGTAGCTACTACTAGTATTATTAAATAATTGTGATATTTCGCAGACATCTTTATCAAGATCTATTTCAATTAATTAAAGTCTTTCCTTATAATTTCAGAAGCTCCGGAGTCCTTAAGGATCTTACTTAATTCTTCTACACTTCTTTTATTATTTACCACCAAATCGACAGTCATAACATGTTTGTCATCCGTACTCCTTATATCGAATATCCTTGGCTTTCCATAAGGTTTCAAGTTGCACACCAATAGAAATGTTGTAACCATGCCAAAAGAAGAAATCAGAACTGTCGCTTCAAAAGTAATAGGTATAAAAGTTGGAAGCGGTGAATAAGGCTTACCACCTATTATCATTGGCCAATCGTAGCCATTCATCCAATACATCATAAACAATGCAAGCGATGTACCCATCATTCCAAACAAAAAAGCGGCTATCGGCAATCTTGATCTTTTATATCCTAATGCCTCATCCAATCCATGAACCGGAAAAGGAGAAAATACTTCATGAATCTTTACTCCTGTACTTCTCACATCTTTTATGGAATGAAGCAGCACGTCTTCATCTTCAAAAACTCCTAATAAAAAGCTCTTTTCTTTTTCCATATTATTTCTTTCCTTTTTGAGACGATGATGATTTAATAATTGCCTTAATTTCTGCCATATTGATCACCGGGAAATATTTTGCAAATAAGAAGAATAAGGTAAAGAACAAACCAAACGAGAAAATATAATCTCCGATATCGTAAAATGACGGGAAGAACATGGCCCAACTTGAAGGAAGATAATCTCTGTGGAGAGAAGTTACGATAATTACAAATCGCTCAAACCACATTCCTATATTTACTACTATTGACAAAATAAAAGTAGCCACGATGCTTGTTCTTATCTTCTTAATCCACAGTAATTGAGGAGAAAGCACGTTACAAGTCATCATTGACCAGTAAGCCCAATAGTAAGGACCGGTCATTCTATTTATAAAAGCATATTGTTCATACTCAACGCCTGAATACCAAGCAATAAAGAACTCAGTTATATAAGCAATACCAACGATAGAACCTGTCACAATGATGATGATATTCATCATTTCTATATGTTCAATGGTAATATAATTTTCAAGCTTATATACCTTTCTTACTACAAGCATCAGCGTCAACACCATTGCAAAACCGGAAAAAATAGCTCCGGCAACAAAGTAGGGAGGAAATATCGTAGTATGCCAACCAGGTATAACTGATGTAGCAAAGTCCATACTTACGATAGTGTGAACAGACAATACAAGAGGCGTAGACAGACCAGCTAAAATTAAGCTGACCGACTCATATCTTTGCCAATGCTTAGCGGAACCTATCCATCCCAAACTTAAAGTACCATAAAAGAACTTGGAAAATTTGTTAGTTGCCCTATCTCTGATAGTTGCAAAATCCGGTACAAGACCAAGATACCAGAAAACCAAAGACACAGATAAATAAGTACTGATCGCAAAAACGTCCCACACCAAAGGAGATTTAAAGTTTACCCAAAGATCACCGTAATTATTTGGCAATGGAAGCGCCCAGTGAGCAACCCAAGGTCGTCCCATGTGCATTAACACAAAACTGGCAGCACATAATACGGCAAAAATGGTCATAGCCTCAGCAGCTCTGTTGATTGACGTTCTCCATTTCTGTCTGAATAGCAAAAGGATGGCTGAGATTAAGGTTCCGGCGTGACCGATACCCACCCACCAAACGAAGTTTGTAATATCCCATGCCCAACCAACGGTTTTATTCAAACCCCACATACCTATTCCATCCCACCAGGTTCTATAAAGGCAGTAGGTGCCAAATGCCAGTGTAATTAATGAAATACCAAATGCGATGAACCATAATTTCGTTGGTTTTTCCTCCACACGGCGACATATGTCATTCGTTACATCGTTAACTGACTTCCCTCCTGTAACCAGCGGTTCTCTAATAGCTGAAGTGACTTGCATAAATACTGTATAATTTTAAGCTTTAGCTTCTTCTTTGTTTCTTATTTTCGTTAAATAATATATGTTAGGCCTTGTGTTGATTTCGCCTATTACGTTATATGCTCTTTCCGCAACTTCAGTTTCCAAAAGTTTGAAGACAGCGCTTTCAGGATCATTAATATCACCAAAAACGATTGCATCACTAGGACAAGCACTTGCACAAGCCGTTACTATTTCGCCATCAATTGGTCTTCTTCCTTCTTTTTTGGCAGTAAGTTTTCCTTCCTGAATTCTTTGCACACAGAAGCTGCATTTTTCCATTACTCCTCTGGATCTTACCGTAACATCAGGATTCAACACCATCTTACCCAATTGGTCATTCATTGAAATATTCACATCGGAGAATTGCTTGTTGTCATGGTATTTAAACCAGTTGAATCTTCTTACTTTATAAGGACAGTTGTTCGCACAATATCTTGTACCAATACATCTGTTGTAAGCCATCTGGTTTAATCCTTCGGTACTATGTGTGGTAGCATTTACCGGACAAACAGTCTCGCATGGGGCATTATTACATTGCTGACATAACATAGGCTGAAATACAATCTGAGGATTCTCAGAAGCAATTTCAAGTTCCTTGAATGTAGCATCATCTTTTAAATCTGCATCACTGCTATAATACCTGTCAATTCTCAGCCAATGCATTTCCCTCCTTCTTAAAACCTCTTCACGTCCAACCACAGGAATATTATTTTCCGCCTGACAAGAAATAACACAAGCTGAACAACCAGTACAAGAGTTTAAATCAATAGCCATCATCCAATGATGGTTATTGTATTTGTGGACATTCCACATTGTTAAATCTTCAGGTCTCTTCTTGCCTTCTGAAGTACTTATTTGTGGAAAATACCTTCCTGACTGAGGATTTTGTTTATATTTTGAAAGAATGGTCTCCTGAATAATGCTCTCTCTACCCATAAAGGTCTCATGGGTTTGGGTCTGAGCCAATGGTCTTGAACCACTTACTTTTTCTGCAGATATACCTTCAGTTATATTAAAGCTGATGGTACCATTGCTATCTACAACTGCCCAAGGATATACATTCGCTCCTACGTTATTTGCTACTTTACCTGCGCTGGTTCTTCCATATCCAATAGCCACGCTTATGGTTTCTTTTTGAGCACCAGGCTGAACTAGCACCGGAAGGGTTACAGGTTCTTTACCTTTAACAGTAACTTTTAGTAAGTCTCCTTGTTTAACATCCAGTTTATCGGATAAAGATTTTGAAACAGCAAAATAATTATCCCATGTAGCCTTAGAAATAGGATCAGGAAACTCTTGTAACCACGGATTATTAGCCTGGCTTCCAGTTCCGATACCAACCTTCTCATAAAGTACCAGTTCTATCTCTGGACTGGCAGGTTTATAATTTTTATTGATTGAATTCGCAGCATAAGCCAAATCACCTCCAAATGAAGGTTGGGTTCCTGCTACAGATGGCACTTCGAATACCCCGTCATGCAAGCTTCTGTCCCAGAAAATATCAAAATCAGTGTGGGTTGATTGCTTAGGGAATAAATTGGTTTTCCAGAAATTCCTAACAAAGTCATAGTAAGACTCAGCATTTCCAGACCATCTTAATAAACTTTCCTGAGTTTGCCTAGTTTTAAACAAAGGAGAAATAGCTGGTTGACCCAAACTATAAAATCCTCTTTTTGGCTCAGCATCATTCCATGACTCTAAATAGTGATGATCAGGAGCAACATAGTTTACTATGTTTGCCGTCTCATCAAGACGTGGAGATGTAGAAATCTTTAAGGAAACTTTACTTAAAGAAGCTTCAAGATCTTTTCCTTTAGGATGGTCATAAACAGGATTACAATTGTAGAATATAACTGCATTAACCTGTCCTGCTGATGCTTCTTTGATTAAATTAAACATTGCCAAATCGCTTCCTTGTTTTTGGAAAGAAGGATTGGTTATATCAATCGTAGATCCGTAGTTTCCTAACAGATCATTGATTGCATTTATTAGTATCTGAACAGAAACGTCTTTTGAGCCACTTACAACAAGGCTCTTTCCTCTTGAATTCCAAAGATCGTTAGCTGCTTCAGTCAAATATTTAACCTCAGTCTTTGCTGTGCTGATTGATGTTCTGCCAGCTTTGGCTGACAATAGATTGTATAATTGTGCCACAACCAAACCTTCCTGGGAAGGCTTAATAGGCGTACGATAATCAGCATTGGATCCAGTAAGGGACAGTATTGACTCGAAATGATAATGACGAGACATTTCCTTTTTATTAGGACCTAATTTCCTCGTTTTGCTGTATTGCTTGTTATATTCAATCTCAGAAATCCATGTTCCTAAGAAGTCTGCCCCAAAGCTTACAACGGTATTGGCTTTGCCGAAATCAAATGAAGGCACAACAGCGCTTCCGAAGGAAAGTCTGTTGGCTTCTATTAAGGCATAACTAGAATTAGGATCGTATTGAACAAGTTGTGTTCCAGGATATTTAGAAGCAAAAGCTGCAATGGCGTTCTTTGTGGAAGGACTGATAATTGTGTTGGAAACAATTCTTATTTGCCCTCCTCTCGAAGAAATATTTTGTAACTCCGCAAGAATCTTTTGGTCTAAAGCATCCCAAGAAGTTTTGTTTTTATTTGCTAAAGGACCTTGTAGTCTTTCCTTATCATAAAGTGAAAGAACAGATGCCTGCACCCGTGCTGATGTTCCTCCTTTAGTAATACCAGAAAGTGCATTTCCTTCTATTTTAATTGGTCTACCTTCACGTGTTTTTACCAAAATGCTGCAATATTCGCCGCCATCAGTATAAGTCGAAGCGTAGAAATTAGCAACAGAAGGATCAATTTCTTCAGGTTTGTTCAGATATGGAATTGCTTTTTTAACCGGGGCTTCGCAAGCCGCTAGTGATGCAGCGGCTATCCCAAATCCCATGAATTTAAGAAAATCCCTTCTTCCGGTTTCACCTGAAGTGTTACCCGATTCATCTATTGGTAAAAATTCCGAAAATTCTCTGTCAGCATTTTTAATGAACTCAGTATCATTACTTAGTTGCTCCAGTCCCTTCCAGTATTTTTTGTTATTATCACTCATATATAACGATGCGAATTAATTCCTTTTTATAAATATTAATAGTGACATTTATAACACTCAAGTCCACCGATATGCTCTACAGTCATCGGTGTTTTACCTCCTACTGCTTTATTATGTTCATCAAGCAATTTGTCATAATAAGCATTACCCTCTGCATTCAATTCTGTTTGACGGTGACAATTTATACACCATCCCATGGTTAGAGGAGAGTATTGTTGTACAACTTCCATTTCTTGTATTGGTCCATGGCAAGTCTGACATTCCAATCCACCCACTTTTACGTGTTGAGAGTGATTGAAATAAGCAAGATCCGGAAGGTTATGAACACGAACCCATTCAATAGGTGTCTCATTTTCAATTGCGGCGTAAATTTTTTGAATTTCTGGCGACTCAGGCTTTATTGTATTATGACAGTTCATGCACATATTGGCCGAAGGTATATTTGCAGCCTGAGCCTTCTTTACGCCTGTATGACAATAATTACAATCAATTTGATATTGGCCTGCGTGCAACTTATGAGAAAAAGCTATAGGCTGAGTTGGTGCGTAGCCTTGCTGAACTCCTATATTATACAATCCATCTAAAGAGGATTTTGCTACTATGGCAACGAAAATAAAGGATACAATTCCTATAAAAGCACGGCTTCTTATGATTGAATTAACATCAAACCGCTGGCCAATCAATTCTTTATCTTCTTCTGATAAGTCTGCTTTTTGCTTGAGGTATTTTGTGAGAATAGTGACTATAATGATCAGCACTATCAGAATTACAAACAAAATTGCAAGGAAGACAATCAAAAGTGTTACTACCAATGGAGATGGTCCTGTTTCTTTTGCTGAAACCCCGCCTGAGTCACCTGAAACATCAGATGGAACATTGGAAGCGTTTCCGGCCGGAGAAGCACTCTCCTGAGCTATATAAGCTACAATAGCTGTAAGATCAGCATCACTAAAATCATGAGCAGGCATAACAGTCTGACCAAATTTATTAAAAAGGTCAACTGAGTACTTGTCTCCTGATTGAATTAACTTTTGAGAATTTTTTATGAAACTGATCAGCCAGGGAAGCGGTCTTCTTTTGTGTACATCTTTTAAGCCTGGTCCTACTACTACTTCAGAACTTACCTGGTGACAAGAAGTACAATTATTATTAAATAATTCTTTACCTCTGGCGATAGCCGCGTCATCCGTTGGAAGTCCTCCTGTAGCTGCAGATGCACCCGCATCTCCAATGGACGGTTGACTTGTAGCATCCAGTCCTCCTCCTGTTGGTCCCTCTCCTCCTATTTCAGCCGGCGAATCCTGGCCATAAATATTGAAAGGAAATGATAAAGAAAGGGTAAAAATTAATAATAACGATAAAAAAAGACTTTTAAGGGATTTTAAGAGTGAACTCTCACTATTTTTTTTACACATACCCAGTTTTTATATTAACTTTTTCGAAAGCAGTGCAAAACTACATGCCGAATACTATTATTCAAATACATTTAAAACACATTTTTTTACATTTCATACAATAGTAGGCACAATGTTAATTAAAACTCTATGATTCAGAATGTTATTAGAGAAAAAATCATTATTTAGAATAATTATAAATTATTTACACTTCCTTTTTCCTCGATTTTTGAATATTTCATCGATTTTAATACAAGGGGTAAAATAGGAAGTTTAAAGTGGTAGGACACATTCGCTGACAGGAGTGGTTTCTCATATTTGCTGCCGACAAAAAAATGAGAAAGCAAGTAATGGAAAACTTCGAAAGATTTTAATTAATATCAGAAACAATTGACCTATATTAAAAAGACTTATAAAATCAAGTAAAAGATTTTATAAGTCTTTGAAAAAATTTTCCTGGTTTAGGACCGAATTTGGCCCTTGCCCTTGATTATGTATTTATAACTTGTTAATTCTTCCAGGCCCATCGGTCCTCTGGCATGAAGTTTCTGCGTACTGAT